>CAZBWD010000172.1:0-3811 GCA_964495585.1 uncultured Thermotogae bacterium | reverse complement strand
TGAGAAGCACGATCATCGTGCCGACGTAGACGAACAGGTCGCTGCCGGACGATCTCGGTTCCGCGGCCTCTTTCTTGGACGTTCGAGCCACCCTTCGTCAGTCGTCTCTTTCCTCACTTGGGCAAACACGCGCTCGGGTCGGCGGCAGTCCTACCGGGGTGCCGCGGAGCGCACAGCGGCCCGGGCGTTCGACCTGCAGCGACCGGCTCCTCGCGCCATCCGCCGCAGACAAACGATGCCGGGTCGAGCCGACGTCCAGGCGCTGGGAGCAGAAGTTTGCCGGACAACCCAGAAGGGCCCATAATTCGGCCGTTTGTCCAGGAGGTAGTCGCAGTGACCGGGGCCTTCTTCGGCAGGGGACGCTACGGGTTCCGTCTTCCGATGCGACGGCCATGAACGGCATGGCTGCGGGACTTCCGTCGGCTTCTGACACCCGCCGCAGGATCGATCTAGTCTTCCAGGACGCCACATCCGAGGGAGATCTTGTCCCGGCCCTCCTTGTGCAACATCCTGATCCGACCTTGAAGCGCGAGCCCGCGGCTGGACGCGTGGGCGCGATTCCAACCGTGTTTGACGGTTGGTGGGGATAACGGAATGGAGGACGCATGCCAGGGATCTTTTGGGTAGTGCCGACAGCAGGGGTAATAGCGATTGTGTTCGCAGCGGCGATGGCCCGCGACGTGCTCAGACACCCGAGGGGGACGCCGCGGATGGTGGAAGTCGGGGGGATGATCTTTGAGGGCGCCCGCGCGTTTCTGCGCCGCCAATACGGGACGATCGCCTTGATCTCCGTTCTGGCCGCTATTGTCATGGGCGGGCTTCTTGCCGGTCTTGGCAACGTCAGTGCGATAAAGGGAATGAGCGCCATCGGGGTAGGTTGGCGAACCGCAGTCGCGTTCATGGCGGGGGCCGTTTGCTCCGGGATCGCGGGTTTCATCGGGATGTACGTTGCTGTCAAGGCGAACCTGCGCTGCGCCAGTGCAGCCCAGCGCACCCTCTCCGAAGCGATCCTCGTTGCCCTTCGCGGGGGGTCTGTATCCGGTTTCCTCGTTGTGGCGTTGAGCCTGCTCGGCGTCACGGCAATCTTCTTTGGCTACGGAGGAGCGACGCGACCCGACATTGCCCCCAACCTAATCATCGGATTTGGGTTCGGCGCCAGCTTCGTTGCCCTTTTTGCTCAACTGGGCGGGGTGATCTACACCAAGGCCGCCGACATGGGGGCGGATCTGGTGGGGAAGGTCGAGGCGGGAATCCCCGAGGACGACCCGCGCAATGCAGCCGTGATCGCGGACTTGGTCGGGGACAACGTCGGGGACTGCGCGGGGCGTGGGGCGGACCTGTTCGAGTCCACTGCGGCGGAGAACATCGGGGCGATGATTCTCGCCACTGCGATCTTCGCCGTCACGAAGGACGTCGCCTGGATTCTCTTCCCATTGGTCGTACGAGGATTCGGGCTTGTGGCCAGCATGATCGGGATCCTCTCCGTGCGCCCGAAAAAGGACGAGAACCCGATGAGCGCCCTGAACCGCGGGTACTACTTGGCCCTTGTCTTGAGCATCGCCGGACTCCTCGTCACGGTGGTGACGATGCTCCACAGCTGGTACCTGTTCGGGGCCGGCATGGTCGGGATCGTCGCCAGCATTGTCGTCGTCCACGTGACTCAGTACTACACCGAGGCCCGTTTCAGACCCGTCAAGTCCATCGTGGAGGCGTCTCGCACCGGTCCGGCGACGAACATCGTCGTTGGAACAGCCGTCGGATTCGAGACGACCCTTGCCACGGCCCTCACCATCGGGATATCGCTCTTGGCGGCTTACTTCCTCGGCACGAAGGTCGGCATCCCCGGAGGGGGGGCCTTCGGCACGGCCGTGGCCACGATGGGGATGCTGATGACCTGACGCTAGATCCTGGCAGGGGACACGTTCGGCCCGATCACGGACAACGCAAACGGGATCAACCAGATGGCCGGGGTGGGGGAGGAGGTGCGCCGGGTCACCGACCGGTTGGACGCCGTGGGGAACACGACCAAGGCGCTGACCAAGGGGTACGCGATGGTCTCCGCCGGACTGGCGGCCTTTCTCCTCTTCCAGGCCTATCTCGATCGGGTGGCCTTCCTTCGCGGCGCTCCCTTCACCGATGTCAACCTCGACCGGGTGGAGGTGTTCGTGTCCGCGCTCCTGGCAGCGATGCTCGTTTACCTCTTCGCCTCGCTTGCGATCCGCGCCGTCGGCCAAACGGCGGGGAAGATCATCGAAGAGGTGCGCCGCCAGTTCCGGGAGAATCCAGGGATCATGGCCGGCGTGGTGCGGCCCAACTACGCCCGAGCGGTGGACCTCACCACGCGGGCGGCCCTGCGGGGGATGATCGCCCCCGGGATCATCCCGGTCTTTGGACCGGTGGCTGTCGGCGTGCTCTTCCACTTGTATGGACCGTATGATGCAGCCATGGGCGTGGCGGCCCTGCTGATGGTCGGCACCATCGCCGGCATCCTCATGGCCTCGTTCATGAACAACGGCGGCGGCGCTTGGGACAACGCCAAGAAGTACATCGAAGACGGCCAACTCAAGGATGAGAACGGTCACATCTTGGGCAAGGGCTCGCTGGCCCACGCCGCGGCGGTGGTCGGAGACACGGTGGGCGATTCGTTCAAGGATACGGCCGGCCCGTCGTTGCACGTCCTCGTGAAGCTCTTGGCGACGATCACCCTGGTCATGTGCCCGTTGTTCGCGACGATCCATACGATCGCGTAGCGGAGCGGCCTGAGGGGTGGGCCGCGCGAGCCTCGAGCTTGAGCAGTGGGATTCGATAGGAGACGGCAGCCGGCTTCGTCTCGTGACGGTCTTTCGGAGTTCACGCTACCCAGGAAACGTGCTATTCTGCCCCCAATGGCGGTCATGACGGCGTCCGAGGATGATCGGCTAGCTCGCTATTGGAGCTACCCCGCGGATCAGCTCGCGGCATCTCTCCACTGCACGGCCGGCGGCCTCAGCGGGAGCGATGCGCAGCGCCGGCGGGAGGAGTTCGGGCCGAACCTTCTCCAAGCGAAGAAGAAGACCAGCGCTCTGCGCCTGTTCCTCAGCCAGTTCAGAAGCCCGGTCATGCTCATCTTGATCATCGCCACCGCCGTCTCGGCCGGGCTCGGAGATTGGGTAACTGCGGTGATCATCACGGTCATCATCGCGGGAAGCGGTGTCTTGAGCTTCGTCCAGGAGTACAACGCCAGCACCGGGGTCGAGAAGCTGAGGACTCGGGTGCGGGTCAAGGCGACGGTCGTCCGCGACGGCCAGCCGCAGTCGATCCCCGCCGAAGAGGTGGTCCCCGGTGATGTCGTCGCTCTGTCGGCTGGCAGCCTCGTCCCCGCGGACGGGGTCCTCCTCGAAGCGCGGGACTTCTTCGTCAATGAAGGGGTGCTGACCGGGGAGAGTCTGCCGGTGGAGAAGCGGCCAGGGCCGGTCACCGCCGGGGCGGGGTTGGCCGGCCGCACGAACTGTGTGTTCATGGGGACCACCGTCCGCAGCGGCAGCGCCCGGTGTTTGATCGTCCGCACGGGGATGCTCACCGCCTTCGGCCAGGTAGCGCGGAGGCTGACCCTCCGCCCCCCGGAGACCGAGTTCCAGCGCGGCATCCGGCAGCTGGGATATCTTCTGACGGAGGCGATGTTGCTCCTGGTGCTCGGGATCTTCGCCGCCAACGTGGCCTTCCACAAACCGATCCTTGATTCCTTCCTGTTCTCCGTGGCGTTGGCGGTCGGCCTCACCCCGCAACTCCTGCCGGCGATCATCAACGTCAATCTGTCCAAGGGGTCCCAGGC
>CAZBWD010000171.1:0-3853 GCA_964495585.1 uncultured Thermotogae bacterium | reverse complement strand
GCGCTCAGCATGCTCGTCGGGTCGCTTCTCGGCTGGATCTCCGGGTTCAGAGGAGGGCTTCTCGATCGTGCGCTCTCGCTGACGATGGACGCGATCTACTCCTTCCCATCGATGATCCTCGCCATCGTCCTCATCGCGATGCTCCACCCGGGCCTGGCCCCGATGATCTTCTCGGTGGGGTTTGTCTATATCCCTACCTACTTTCGCGTCACGCGCGCCGAGGTCCTGAAGGTGCGGGAGACAACATACGTCGAGGCCGCGCAGGCCCTCGGAGCGAGCAACACCCGCATCATCCTGCGCCACGTCGCTCCCAACACCGTGAACGCCATCATGGCGGTCTCCTCGTTCAACCTGGCGGACGCGATCCTCACCGTGGCGGCCCTCTCCTTCCTCGGCTTCGGCCTCCCGGCGCCCGCGCCGGACTGGGGGTTTGACATCCAGAACGGCCAGGCGTTCCTGCAATCGGGCTCGTGGTGGCTGATCACCTTCCCCGGGCTCATGATCATCATCCTGGCCCTCGGGTTCGGCCTCGTCGGCGAGGGAATCAGTGATCTGGTCAATCCCAAGCGCAAGCGCAAGAAGGTTTGACTTCTCGAATCTGCACCGCTAGAGTGAGAAGGCAAGGAAGAGCAGTTGGTGGATAGGAGGTGGTGGCAGAACAAAGATCGATTCACTGTCCGGAAAACCTCATGGCGAAACAAGGAGAACAAGGAGGCAGAGACAAAATGAGGAAACTTCTTGTCGCAGTGATGTTAGTTGGGATTCTGGGTGTGGGGCTCGCGGGCACCGTGCTCGCGCAGCAGCCGCTGATCATCGGCACGACCGACCGGGTTGCCGAGCTTTCCTTCGCCAACAGCTATGACTTCTTTAGCTGGCACGTGCTGCGGAACACGACCGGCGCGTTGACCAAGCTCGATCGGCAGACGGGGCAAATCGTGGGAGACCTCGCCAAGTCCTGGGACATCACCTCGGACGGGCTGGTCTATACGTTCCATCTGCGACCGAACCTGACCTTCTGGGACGGCGCGCCGTGCGACGCCGCGGCGGTCAAGTGGTCGCTCGACCGCACGATCCGCCTCGACGGACCGAACGGCGGTGTCGGATTGATCAAGCCGTACATCAAGGAGATCGATGTTGTCGATCCCCTGACGGTGAAGATCGTCCTCAACATGCCGGACGCGGTTTTCTCGCTCCGCGTCTCGAGCCAGATCGGCGCCTCGCTGATCTACTCCCCCAAGAGCACCCCGGCGGACACCTTCGCCAAGGGCGTGTACGCGGGGACCGGGCCGTACAAGCTCGTGAAGTACGTCCCGGACCAGTATGTCCAGTATGAGGCGTATTCTGGGTACTACGGTCCGGCACCGAAGTCGCAGCTCGTGATCGAGAAGTTCTACGCCAATGCGTCCGCGCTGCGCGCGGCAATCGAGGCCGGCGACATCGACGTGGCGTACCGCAGCCTCAACCCGCAGGACATTCTGAGCATGAAGAACGAGAAGAACCTCAATGTCAAGATCTACTCGCCGAGCCCGGGGATCCGCTACATGCTGTTCAACGTGACGAAGGCCCCGTTTGACAATCCGATCGTCCGCCAGGCGGTTACCTACGCCGTGGATCGGGACGCGATCTGTCAGCAGGTCTTCAGTGGAATCAACACCCCGATCTACACGATGGTCCCGAATATGGACCCACCGTTCTTCGGCGCGTATCCCTGCTTCCCGAAACGTGATCTCGACAAGGCGAAGGCGCTGCTCGCCGAGGTCGGCTACAACGCGGCCAATCCGCTCACCGTCAACCTCTGGTACACCCCGGCGCACTACGGGAGCACCGAGGCGGACGCCGCGACGGTCATCAAGGGGAGCCTCGAAGAGACCGGCGTGATCGAGGTCACCCTCCAGTCCATGGAGTGGGGCGCCTACATCACCGCGGCGGGAAAGGGCCAGTTCGGCATGTTCCTCCTCGGCTGGTATCCGGACTATCCCGAGTCCTCGAACTTCCTCGCGCCGTGGACGACCGAGTCCCCGGAGAGCCTGGGAACCTACTTCGACAAGGACCCGAACTATCAGGCCTACAAGGACATCCTGGAGGTCGCCACGAGCACCGTCGATACCACGGTTCGTTCGAAGCTGTACCAAGCGATCCAGATCCTGAGCGTTCAGGATGTGCCGTGGATCCCGCTGTGGTCGATCAACACGCAGATGGCCGTCGCGACCCTGCCGAACGTACACGGGGCAACGATCGACATCTCGATGGACATCGACATCGCCCAGATCTACAAGAGCTAGTCGCACCCAACAAGCTCACCATAGGGGGCCGAGTGGTCGGCCCCCTTCTTTCGTTCCCGTTGCGCAACGGGGTCATTCTCCCCTATCGAGGCCCCAAAGCGTCGGGGGATAATCGAACCGTCAGATCAGACCCTTCCCAACACGGCGGTCAGCAGGGATGCAAGTCACGGTGACAATGGTCAAGGACGCCCCGATCATGCGCGTCCGCACACAGAAGGCGTTTCCGGCGACCGGTGAGGTCCTGGCCCCATTCGAGGTCGGTCACCTGGTCGCGGGGTTCATGAGCGAAAGCTACATCGGTCCGCTGATGCCGGTGCGCGCTGGGACCGGCGTCTCTTTCTTCGACGGCCCACCGATCGTCCCGTGCCTTGCATTTTCCCTCCGAGAGGGGAAACTCTCCGAGCCGGTGGATGTGTTTGACCGTCCGTATTGGGATTACGTCAGAGAGCGCATCTCCAGAAAGGCTCACGCCCTCCGTGCCCAGGGGGTCTCCGGATCGGCGATGCTCCCCTACAGCGACCTCGAATACGGGGGAGTCACCGAGCGGATGAAGCAACTCGACGCGCGGTTCCAAATCAGGGAAGGCGGGAGAGATAGCACTTGAACCAGTCCGATCTCAGCGCACGCGTGACCCGCGTCCTCTTCAGCGAAGAGGCGATCCGGTCGCGCACGCAAGCACTGGGACGTCAGATCTCACAAGACTACGGGAAGGGCGGCCTGGCCCGCGATCCGCGAGGGCGCCCTCCCCTGCTCGTCTGCGTCCTCCACGGTGCTCTGGTGTTCATGGCCGACCTCGTGCGGGCGATTCCCACTGAGATCGAGTACGACTTCATCTGCGTCTCGTCCTACGGGAACGGTACCTCCCCGGGGGCCGTCCGCCTGATCAAGGACCTCGAACGTCCGATCGCCGGGCGGGACGTCCTGCTCGTGGAGGACATCATCGACACCGGCCACACGGTCGAGTACCTGAAGCGCGGGCTCGACGCCCGCGGCCCGGCGACGCTGCGCACCTGCACCCTGATCGACAAGGTGGTCAACCGCGAGACCCCGGTGCGTGCCGACTACGCGGGGTTCACCCTGGCCGAGGACGCGTTCATCGTCGGCTACGGGATGGACTACGCCGAGCTGTACCGCAACCTGCCCTACATCGGTCTCCTGAAGCCGGAATACATTCGATGACCGCTCCGTTCTACACCCTGGGGATCGAGACCTCCTGCGATGAGACCGCGGTCGCGCTGCTCGACGGGGAGACGCAGATCAAGGAGAGCCTCGTCTACTCTCAGGCGCAGATCCACGCCCCCTACGGCGGCGTCGTCCCGGAGATCGCCTCCCGTGATCACCTGCGCAAGCTTCCTGTGCTCGTTCGCGACCTCCTCACCCGCACTGGCCTGTCGTTTTCCCACCTCTCCCTGGTCACGGCGACCTACGGTCCCGGGCTCGTCGGGCCGCTGCTCGTCGGCCTCTGCTACGGCAAGGGCGTTGCCTTCGCCCTGCAGATCCCGTTCGTCGGCGTGAACCACCTGGAAGGGCACCTCTTCGCTCACCGGCTGAGCTTCCCGCACCTCGCTCCA
>CAZBWD010000170.1:0-3952 GCA_964495585.1 uncultured Thermotogae bacterium | reverse complement strand
GTATGTCCGGTGGTGTGGGAGGACGGGGGCTGTGAAGCCCCCTCCTACCCGATTCGGGTTAGGCTTCTCATGCGAGGGAGGGCCGCGGCACGGAGCAGCGGCTTACGAGAACGGGGATGCAAGCAGCGATGAGGGAGCCGACCGGAACATCAGTTGACGGGGAACTCCACGGTGCGGAGGCGGTCGACGAGGTCGCCCAGGCTGCTGAAGACACCGGCCCGGGCGTAGACCACGGTCCTGTCGGCGTCCACGAAGACCGTGAACGGGAAGGCGGTGATCTCGCGTCTGACGGTCGGTCCCTGGGGTTGGTAGGCTCGAGCCACTGTCTTGTCCGCATCGTAGAGGACGGGGAAGGCGTACCCACCGGCCGCGATCAGCGCGCGGGCCTCGTCAGCCGAGCTTCCTGCACAGATCGAGAGGAAGGCGATCCTGCCCGAGTCCTGCTCCTGGAACGCCTGAAAGATCGGGAGCTCCTGCTTGCACAGGCCGCACCACGTCGTCCAGAAGTTGATGACGAGCGGCCGGCCCGCGTAGTCGGAGAGCGAGAGCTGGCCTTGCGAGAGGGTCGGAAGCGAGAACCCCGGCGCCGATTCCCCGACGATCGGGAAGCGGCTGGTGGCGATGATTCGCTCCTTTGCGGTGAGGCTGTTCATGTAGGCCCACTGCGTGTAGCCGAGAAAGAGGACGAGAGAAGCGATCGCGATGAGGACGAGCGTCTTTAGCATGGGCACAAGGATACGCACCGACGCGGGGGACGCGAGTCCTTTGTGATGCAGATCACCGTTCGCTAGGATTCCCGCATGAAAACGATCCTCTTGCTTTTTCTGCTTGCAGGCCTTCTCCTCGTCTTGAGCGGCTGCTGCTTCGGGAACCTGTGCTTCTCTGTGCCCTGACCTGGTCCACGGCTCACCACGGCATCGCCGGGCATTCGATCTTCAGGATGTGCAGGAGATCGTCCACCCCGCGGTTGTGGCGGGCGTCGGCCAAGACGACCGCCCCGTGGGGATTGATGCGCGCGTAGTCGTCGGCGATCCGCTGCGGGGTGACCCCGACGGCACTGCCGAGGTCGATCTTGTTGATCACCAGAAGATCGGTCTGTGCGAAGAGCCGGGGGTGTTTGCGCACGACGGCTTCCCCATCCGTGACCGAGACGACCACGAACTCCCTTTCCACGCCCAGCGGGTAGTCGGCCGGTCCGAGGAGCGTCCCGATGTTCTCGACGAACAGGAGATTGACCTGGTCCAGGGGAAGGGACTGGAGTGCGCGGTTGACGCCCTGAGCGTCCAGGTGGGAGCTGCCCCCGGTGGAGAGCGCGACCGACCGGATGCCACGCGCCGTGAACCGGCGGTGATCCTCGTCGCCGCTGGGATCCCCCGCGATGACGGCGACGGAGACGCCGCAGGATGCGAGCCGCTCCGCGATTCGCTCGATGAGCGTGCTCTTGCCGCTGCCCAGGGAACCGAGCACCCCTATTGCGCGGACACCGTGCCGCTGTAGAAGCTCGTAGTTCGCCTCCGCCCGCGCGAGCTGCGCCATCAACGCCTCGTCGCTTGCTTCCCCTTCCGGCCCCATACCCCCTCCTCCCTGGCAATGATAGCGGTCGGTACAAGGCTCGGCAAATCCCTGATCAGCTGTTGAAGACGGACAGTTCCAGGGTGGAGATCCCTGTGCAGCGGGGTGACCACACCGAAGTCCACTGCGGCCAGGGTCAGGTGTCCTCGTGTCCACCGCGCCACAAAGGGAGAATCAGCCCATGGAGACGCAGGATTTCATGGATAAGCTCCTGTCCCAGGCGTCGCTCGATGAGGTCGACTTCGCCTGCGACCTCGAGCGGGTGCTGGCTGATCAGGTGAGGTACCTGCGCGGCCTGCTCGCCGAGCGGGGCCAAGAACAGCGGCTGGCGTGTGATGTGCTGGTCCGCGGGCTTTGGGCGCAGCTTGCGGATAAGGAACGGGAGGTCGTGGCCCTCCGCGAGGAGAACGTCCGGCTCCGCCTGAAGTCCCGGCCACCGGGTTGACATTCCCTGACCCATCCCGTAGGTTCTCTCGGACATGGCCGAAGGTGGAATTCAAGAGCAGCTTTCTCGTTCCCGGACGGAGTACACGGAACTCGAGCGCCGGCTCAGTGATCCGAAGGTCATCGCCAGTCCCGAGTACCGCGACCTGACGCAGCGGTACGCTCAGCTTCGCGAGATCCTCCGTGTCGGGAAGGACTGGGAGTCCCTGCGTGCCTCCATCGCGGAGGAGGAAGAGCTCTGGGAGAGCGCGGAGGAGATGCGCGAGGAGATCGAGGAGGCACTCGCGGTCGACCGACGGGCGCTCGAGCGCGTCGAGCACGAGTTCCGTGAGCTCCTCGTTCCACCCGACCCGAACGACCGTAAGGCCGCGATCGTGGAGATCCGCGCCGGCGCGGGCGGGGACGAGTCGAGCCTCTTCGCTTCGGACCTCTTCCGGATGTACGCCCGTTACGCCGAGACGAAACGGCTGAAGGTCTCCCTGCTCGACAGCCACCCCACGCCGCTCGGCGGGTTCAAGCAGGTTGTCTTCGCGGTCGAAGGGGCGGGCGCCTACGGCCTCTTGCACTACGAGTCAGGGGTCCACCGCGTGCAGCGCATCCCGGAGACCGAGTCGGCCGGCCGCATCCACACCTCGACCGCGACGGTCGTCGTCCTGCCCGAAGCCGAGGAGGTCGATGTGACGATCGACCCGAAGGACCTGCGGGTCGAGACCTTCCGCTCGACCGGACCGGGTGGGCAGAGCGTGAACACGACTGATTCCGCCGTGCGCATCACACACCTGCCGACCGGTCTTGTGGTCAGCTGCCAGGACGAGAAGTCCCAGCACAAGAACAAGCTCCAGGCGATGCGCGTCCTGCGCGCGCGGGTCGTCGATCGCCTGGAAAAGGAGAAGGAGGCGGAGCTCTCGGCGACCCGGCGGGCGCAGATCGGATCCGGGGACCGCAGCGAGAAGATCCGCACCTACAACTACTCACAGAACCGCGTGACCGATCATCGCATCGGCCTTAGCCTCTACAACCTGAAGGGGATCCTGGAGGGGAACCTCGAAGAGCTGGTCGACGCCCTGCACCGTGCCGCCGCGGCGCACGGCCCGGTCGAGGTCGGGTAGATCGCGATCCCCGGACGGTTCCGATCGCATCCCTGGTTCTTGACAGCAGGTCGCAGCCTGGCTACCATCACCGCGCTGAAGCGGGTCTGTAGCTCAGCTGGTTAGAGCGCTCGCCTGATAAGCGGGAGGTCCCTGGTTCGAGTCCAGGCAGGCCCACAGCTGGTCCAGCCTGTCCCCTTGTTCCAGATAGCCAGCCCGCCCTCTCCCCATGCCGATGGCTCCCGCCCAGGCTGCTTGCCGCGGGTTGCGCTGTGGTGCCGCGAGCAGGAGGCGGCCAGCCGTGAGGCCTTGAGCGATTGTGTGAGGGAGACTTCGGTGCTGGCGCTCGTTTGGAGCACGCGGGGTGGACTCTGGGGGTAAGGTCCTTTGACCAAGCGGCTCTTTTCGTGTATCATTAGGTGTTAACAGTTAGGTGAGGGAATAGGATGAGTTTAAGGAGGACGCATGGAAGATGGCGAGCAGAAGCTGATCAAGGCGATCGACAAGGGGATGGGAGGGCAGATCCAGATCCGCCTGTCGCGGTTCCGCGAGCGGAACTACCTCGACATCCGCAACTTCTATGAGGCGGATGACGGGGAGTGGAAGCCGACGCGAAAAGGGATCGCGATCCCGGTCGAGCTGTTCTCCGAACTGATGACCGGCCTGAAGGAGGCCGAGCCGTTCCTCTCCTCCCTGCCTGAGACACCGGCCGCCTGACCGGCCGCAGGCCGGCCTTGATGGCGCATCAGGGATCCGGCATAATGGAGGGACTTTCGGTCCCGTCGTCTAGCGGCCTAGGATATCGGGCTCTCATCCCGGAGACAGGGGTTCGAATCCCCTCGGGACCA
>CAZBWD010000169.1:0-4006 GCA_964495585.1 uncultured Thermotogae bacterium | reverse complement strand
GTCCTCCTCCTGCTCGCGGGGAGCGTCTCCTTCGTGGGGCTGGGGATCCTCGCGGCGATCCTGCCCTTGCTCTACCCGGAGCGGGGCGCGCAGATGACCAACGCCGCGGCGGCGATCCGCTGCAGCCACCCCGGAAGGGTCGCCACCGGGTAGTAGACCCCGGAGATCAGGAGGAGGATCGCCGCCGGCTCGCCAGCCACCTACGTGATCGAGGGAATGCGCGCCTGCCTGCTCCACGGCGCGCCGACGGCCCGCCTCTTGCCGACCGCGTTCGCGCTGATCGGCGCCGGCTGTGGCGTGATCGCCATCGGCCTCGCGATCTTCCACCGCGTGGAGGCCTACGCCAAGCGCGCCGGCCGCCTGAAGCGAAGCGGGTAGGAAGGCCACGCCAACGAGGAAGGCGGGGCCAGGAAACCCTGGCTGCGCCTTTCCTGATCGGGAAGGGCCTCGCGCTGGGCTACTGGAGGTGCGTCTTCACCTCGGCGAGGAGATCCCCAGCGTGTTTCTGCGAGTAGGCGTTCATCAGCGGGTACTCGTCACCGATCGGCCCATTGAGAACGCTCTCCAGGATCCGTTCCGCGTCCTGCCATTGCTTCTTCGGCATCAGGTAAAACTCGACGAAGAAGGTCCGGTTCTCGAAGTACGCTGAGGCATTGGGCACCGGTTTCGAGATGTCGCAGCTCGAGCAGTAGCCCGGCTCGTCGATGACGTAGCACATGTACAGGAGCGTCTTGTTCAGGTCCCGCCCGATCGGCAGGCCGGACCAGTAGGCGGCGTAGGACCGGTACGGCCCCCCCACGAGGTAGCCCGGGTCGATCTCGATCAGCCGTTCGCTGATCAGCTGCGTCTTCTTCGGCACGCCGGCGAACACCGCCTGCATCGGGTGCTTCTGCGCGACCCGCAGCCAGTTGGCATTCGTCCAGTACAGGGCCGCCACGTCCGTCTCCTGGGCCACCGAGGTGTCGAACCGCCCGCCCCGCAAGTCATCAAACTTCGGATCCATGCGCAGGCTCTTGAACCCCCAGTCCTTCCCCTTGAGGTAGACCTGCTCCTGGTCCGCTTCGGGCGTGAAAACGTTGGCCAGCGTGTAGTACGCCTGAGAGAGCTTGTTGACGACATCCTTCAGCGACGTGTCGACCGGGAACGTTCCCACCTGGTCCTCGTTCGTCTCGTCGAGCGTCGCCGGGACCCCGAGCGCCGTGCGCAGCGCGGCGATGATCTCCTCGAGCTGCGCCTTGCCCGCGTCGGAGTACGGGATCATGATGCTGTCGTTGCGGAAATAACCGAGCGCCGTCTGGAGCGTCATCGACGGTGTCTGCGTCTGGGCCATCGCCACGAAGCCCACGAGCACGAGGCAAGCCCCAACAAGACCGATCAGAACCTTTCTCATCCTCTTCCCCC
Source organism: uncultured Thermotogae bacterium (assembly GCA_964495585.1). GTDB lineage: Bacteria > Bipolaricaulota > Bipolaricaulia > UBA7950 > UBA9294 > CAZBWD01. The sequence continues at coordinate 2,605 of CAZBWD010000169.1, read as the reverse complement.
TTGAAACCGTTTTCCGGCCAACTATAGCGGATGGTCCACACCCCGCCAAGAAGGTGCCTGACTCGCGTTCTTCGCCTTGCCTCGCCGCAGCGGTATGGTATAGTTTCGGCCCGAGGTCTCTAACACGAGAAGGAGGAACGAATGGCCAACCCACAAGTGGACAAGGATCTTTGCATCAGTTGTGCCCTGTGCAGCCAGGTCTGCCCGGACGTCTTCGAGATGGGCCCGGACGGGATCGCGCAGGTGAAGGATGATGCCGATCGAAACGCGGACTGCATCCAGGACGCGGTCGATCAGTGCCCGGTCGGGGCGATCAGCGCCTGATCGGACGCACCCGAGAAGATCCATTCTCCCGCAAGCGGGAGCCCATTGCCTGATGGGCGGCAGCGTCGCAGGAACCCTGCGACGCTCCCTTTTCACGGGGGATTGTCCCACTGACCCCAGGAAGCTAGTATGAGGCGGTGATCGGTGGTGAAACAGAAGCGGCTCGGTTTGGCCTTGGGGAGCGGTGGGGCACGCGGATCGGCCCACGTCGGCGTCCTGAAGGTTCTCGAGGAGAACGGGATCGTACCCGACGTCATCGTGGGAACGAGCATGGGCGCACAGGTCGGCGGGGCGTACGCGGCAGGCGCCTCGGTGGACGAGATCGCCGAGGTCTGGCGCGAGGCGAACCTGGGCCGGTTCCTCCGCGCGATCCTCCCGACCGTCCCGTGGTCCGGTTGGAGTTCGGGCAAGGAAGTGCCCCGTACCATCCGCCGTCTGGTCGGTGAGCGCCGGATCGAGGACCTCGCGATCCCGTTCGCTGCGGTGGCGACCGACCTCGCGACCGGCCTGCCGTATCCGGTCACCCGCGGGCCCCTCTCCCTCGCCATCCGGGCGAGCGTCTCCATCCCCGGGCTGTTCACACCGGTGTGGATCGATGGACACCTCCTGATCGACGGCGGTGTCGCCGACCCGTTGCCCGTGGACATCGTCCGTCAGCTCGGTGCGGACCTGGTTGTGGCGGTCGACGTGCTGGTTGACCCACAGCAGGTGAAGCTCTCCGGCATCCCGGTGCTCGACTACCGGGAGCGGATCCTTGGAATCACCAAGGGACTCGAGAGAGCAGAGACCACCGCTCTGGGCTCACACCGCTTCCATCCCAGCGTGTTCACCGTCCTGTTTCAGATGTCGACCGTCTTCCAGAAGCGGGTCAGCGACCTCCTCGTCGAGGTTTATCCCCCCGACGTTCTCATCCGGCCGGACTTCGCCTTCGACCCGCCCTCCTACAGCGACGTCAAGCGCGGGATCGAGGCCGGAGAAGAGGCGACCCGTCGCGCACTTCCACAGATCCGCTCCCTGCTCTCGTCGGGATGAACGCCAAGACGGCTCCTCACCGCGGATGAACCGGGGCCCGTTCCTCTACGCCGCGGTCGCCGTTGCGATCATCGCCATCTCGTTTGGAGCCACCCTGATCCGGCTCGCCGGGGACGCGCCGGTGCTGACGATCGCCGCCTGGCGGCTGGCGATCTCCTTCCTCCTGCTCCTCCCGATCCTCGCACCGCGCCGGCCGCTTGCCGCGATGGGGCGGCCCGAGCTCTTCCTCTCCGTGGGAAGCGGGTTTTTCCTTTCCCTGCACTTCATCCTGTGGATCTTCTCGCTGCGCGACACCTCGGTCGCGAGCTCGGTGGTCCTCGTCAGCACGAGCCCGATCTTCGTCGGCCTGGGATCCCGATTCGTCCTGCGCGAGCGGCTCTCCCGCGCCCTGATCCTCGCGATCGGCCTGTCGGTGCTCGGCGCGGTGATCATCGGCTGGGGCGACCTGCGGATCGGCGGGCGCGCGGTCTACGGGGACCTCCTGGCGCTCAGCGGTGCGGTCATGGCCTCCGCCTACTTCCTCCTCGGCCGCCGGGTCCGGCGCACGACCCCGCTTGCAAGCTACATCCTGACGGCGTACGGGACGGCCGCGGTCTTCCTCCTCGCCGGCTGCCTGGTCGCATCCCAACCGCTCTCCGGCTTTCCGGCATCGACCTACCTGTACCTCCTCCTCCTCGCCCTCGGACCCCAGCTCGTCGGTCACAGCACCTTCAACTGGGCCCTGCGCTACCTGTCCGCCTCCACGGTGGCGATCCTGACGCTCGGCGAACCGATCGGCGCAACCCTCATCGCCTACCTGATCCTCGGCGAAGGGGTCACACCCCTCAAGGGGATCGGTGCGGGGATCATCCTCATCGGCATCTACCTGAGCCTCCGTCAGGAACGGCGGGCGGTCGCGCTCCCCCCCTGACGCGGTCGCGCGAGACGGTCCGCTCTCGTCGCAAAGGCGCTTCGCGCTTGACAGGCCACCACCCATTCCGTAACATCCATTCGTCGGGTCGTTAGCTCAATTTGGCAGAGCAACGGACTCTTAATCCGTCGGTTGCAGGTTCGAGTCCTGCACGACCCACAGCGCGGTTCGTCCGGGTCGTTAGCTCAGGGGTAGAGCACCTGACTTTTAATCAGGGAGTCGCTGGTTCGAATCCAGCACGGCCCACCTTCTTTCTCTCCTTCATCGCCCGCGTCATCTCTTCCACGGGCACCCGCCGCCGCCCCTTCTCCACCTCGCGCTCTACTCACCCATCACATG
>CAZBWD010000168.1:0-4095 GCA_964495585.1 uncultured Thermotogae bacterium | reverse complement strand
TGCCTGGTCTGCTTCAACGTTGCACGGTCCGCCTCGGGGTTCGAATCGGGGATCGGGCGGGGGATCGGGTTCCGCGATGCAAACCAGGACCTTCTGGGATGCATGCACCTCGTCCCGGACCGCGCGCGCCAGCGGATCCTCGACCTGGCGGCGACACAGCTCGAGTCCGGAGGCGCCTACCACCAGTACCAGCCGCTCACCCGGAGGGGGAACGACGCCATCGGAGGCGGGTTCAACGACGACCCGCTGTGGTTGGTCCTCTCGGCGAGTGCCTACCTCAGGGAGACCGGAGACTGGTCGATCCTCGACGAACCGGTGCCCTACGCCGGTGCGTCCGTCTCGGCGGCGCCGCTGTACGAGCACCTCACGCGTGCGGTAGGCTATACGCTCGCCCGGCTCGGCCCGCACGGCCTCCCGCTGATCGGCCGAGCCGACTGGAACGACTGCCTCAATCTGAACACCTTCTCGACCGACCCCGACGAGCCGTTCCAGACGGCCCCACAGCGCAAGAGCGGCACAGCGGAATCCGTGTTCATCGCCGGTCTGTTCAGCCTGGTGTGCCCTGAACTCATCGAGATCGCGGCGCGCCGTGGGGACGAGGCCGCGGTCCGCCGTTTCTCGGGGGCGAACGCCGCGATGCGCGACGCGGTCGAGGCACATGCTTGGGACGGAGAGTGGTACCTGCGGGCCTACGACGCGTTCGGCCGCAGGGTCGGATCCCGAGAGAACGAGGAGGGTCAGATCTACATCGAACCGCAGGGGATGTGCACGGTGGCCGGTCTCGGCCTCTCCGACGGCCGCGCCCGGTCTGCGCTCGATGCCGTTCATGACCGACTTCTGACGCAGCACGGCTTGGTTCTCGTCCAGCCGGCGTATACCCGCTACGACCCCGCGCTCGGCGAGATCACCTCCTACCCGCCGGGGTACAAGGAGAACGGGAGCGTCTTCTGCCACACCAACCCGTGGATCATCATCGCCGAGTGCCGCCTGGGCCGGGGGGATCGGGCCTGGGACTATGCGATGCGGATCAACCCCGCCCTTCGCGAACGGATGAGCGAGGTGCACCGCTGCGAGCCGTACGTCTACGCCCAGACGATCGTCGGCCGCGACGGTGCGGACCACGGCCGCGCGCGCAACTCGTGGCTGACGGGGACCGCCTCCTGGATGTACATTGCCCTCACGCAGTGGGTCCTCGGGATCCGCCCCACCTACGACGGCCTGAAGATCGATCCCTGCATCCCGCCGGAGTGGGGCGGCTTCACGGCCACACGCGTCTTCCGCGGGGCGACCTACGACGTCCGCGTCGAGAACCCCGACCACGTGAGCCGCGGCGGGCGAGAGCTTCGTGTGGACGGGAAGGCTTTCGCTGAGTCGGTCCTGCCGGTCTTCGCCGACGGCGTGACCCACCGTGTTCAGGTGACCCTGAGGAGGGAGCGATGAGTGAACGACGCTTTCCGGATGGATTCCTCTTCGGTGCGGCCACGTCCGCCTACCAGATCGAAGGGGCATGGAACGAGGGCGGCAAGGAGGAGTCGATCTGGGACCGCTTCGTCCACGCGCCGGGCACGATCGAGGACGGGACGACCGGCGATGTGGCCTGCGACCACGTGCACCGCTTCCGAGAGGACGTGGACCTGATGGCGCACCTTGGCCTGCTCGCCTACCGGTTCTCGATCTCCTGGCCGCGGGTCCTCTCGGCCGGGTCTGCACGCAAAAACCCCGCGGGGATTGCGTTTTATGACCGGCTGATCGACGCGCTCCTCGAGAAGGGGATCGAACCGCTGCCCACCCTCTACCACTGGGACCTGCCGCAGGTCCTGCAGGACCGAGGCGGCTGGCTGGCGCGCGAGACCGTCGATCGTTTCTGCGAGTACGCACAGGTTGCGGCGCGCGCGCTCGGCGACCGGGTGCGGCACTGGATCACGCTCAACGAGCCGCACATCAGCGCGTTCGTCGGCCACCTCGAGGGGCGCCACGCGCCAGGACATCGAAGCGAAGAGGAAGCCCTGGCGACCGTGCATCACCTGCTCCTCGCCCACGGTCGGACCGTGGCGGTCCTGCGCGACGAAGCGCCGGAGACGTCGGTCGGGATCGCACTCAACCTCTACCCGATCCACCCCGCCTCGGAGCGCGACGAGGACCGCCGCGCGGTCGCGCGGCTCGACGGGCTCTTCAATCGTACCTTTCTCGACCCGCTTTCCGGCCGTGGCTACCCGCACGAGGTTCCCTACGATCGCGGACTCCTTGCCTCGTTCGTCCGCCCAGGCGACCTTCAGGAGATCGCGACGCCGCTTGACTTCCTGGGTGTGAACTACTACGCGCCGCAGGTGGCGCGGGCCGCTTCGGCCTCGGGCTCCCGGCCGACAGTGCGGCCGAACGCGGAGAAGACGCAGATGGGCTGGGAGGTCTACCCGGAGGGACTCTACGAACTGCTCGATCGGCTCCACCGGGAGTACCGCTTCCCGTCGCTCCTCGTGACGGAGAACGGCGCGGCGTACGCGGACCGGATCGCGCCCGACGGTTCGGTGGAGGATCGGGCGCGGATCGCCTACCTGAAAGGGCACCTCGTCCAGTGCCTCCGCGCGCTCGAACAGGGGATCCCGCTCGACGGCTACTTCGTCTGGTCTCTGCTCGACAACTTTGAGTGGTCGTACGGGTTCTCCAGGCGGTTCGGCCTGATCCATGTCGACTTCGAGACGCAGGCCCGCACGCCCAAGGCGAGCTTCGAGTGGTACCGGGAAACGATCGCCAAGCGCGGCGCGTCCCTCCTCCAGGACTGAAAGGAATCAGGAGCCCTCGATGAATCGTGACCGAGCGACAACGCCTCCCCTGCGCCTCGGCGTCATCGGCTGCGGGATCGCTGCCTGCATTGGCCCGCGTTGCAGAGGCTGACCGATCGCTTCGTCATCACGGCCGTCTGCAACCACACGCCCGACAAGGCCGCGGCGTTCGCTGAAACCGTAGGCGTGAGCTACGGCAGAGGCATCCCCTTGTGCTCGACTACCGGGAGATCCTCGGCCGAGCGGACGTGGATGCCGTGGCGATCTTGCTACCGATCGGGTTGAACGAGGGAGTCTGCCGGGATGCGGCTGCAGTCGGGGTGCACACCCTCGTCGAGAAGCCGCTCGCCGGCGATCTCGACAGCGCCGCCCGCCTACTGCAGCTCGAAGCAAGCGAGCCGCGGTTGGTCATGATGGTCGGGGAGAACTTCCGCTATCGGCCGGTGTTCGCGGCGCTGGCCGACGTCCTGCGGGGAGGGGCCATCGGAACGCCGTACGCGGTCGAATGGCGATCCTGGCAACGGGTCGACCCCACCACGAATCCGTACGCCCTGGCGGATCAATCACCGCTATGAAGGGGGGTTCGCCACCGACGCCGGCGTGCACAACGTGGCGGCGCTACGGGACGTCTTCGGGGATCTCCGGGTCATCGGAGCCACAGCCGCCTGCGTCAATCCGGCCATCGGGCGGATGGACACCCTGCGCGTCCTCTTCCGCTCGGAGGGGACCGACCGCATCCCCCCGGTCTCCGGCGTCCTCGACCTGGGCTTCAGCGTGACCGGCGCGGCCGAGGACCGCCTCCAGGTGCTCGGCTCCCAGGGGATGGCCCTCGTCGAGGGAACGACGCTGACCGTCGTGGGCGGTGCAGGAGCCCTGGCCGTCTCCGAGCACCCCGACGACGGCGGATATCTCGCGGAGCATCTCGATTTTCGCCGGGCGATCACGACCGGGCAAGCGCCAAAGAGCACGTTCGAGAAGGCCTACGGCGACCTCGCTTCAATTCTCGGGGCAATCGATCGCGCTGATTGGATTGGGTAACGGACCTCGTCCGTAGGGCACGAAACCCGCCGCCACGAAAATCCGGTGCTGTTCCAGCGTTGGGGCTTGTCCCTGACGTTTCTGAGCACCGGAGGGTCTACCACCGCTGGTGGACCGCCTCGCGGATCAACCGGTCGTAGATCTTGCGGGCCTTGGCCATCGTCTCTTCCGGAAGAGGGGGCAGGTCCGCGGCAGCGGCGTTCTCCTCCACCTGGGCGGGGTGCTTGGCCCCTGGAATGGCGCACGTCACGGCGTCGAACATCAGAATCCAGCGCAG
>CAZBWD010000167.1:0-4115 GCA_964495585.1 uncultured Thermotogae bacterium | reverse complement strand
ATCACCCGCGGGGATCCCCCCTCGTTCACCACTGCGAAGGAGTTCCCGGGCACATCCGCCCAGGTGCGATCGGCGAACCGATCCGCCTCCTCGCGCCACACGCGGGAGATCCCCTCCTCGTAGCCGGACGGACAGACGGTCTCCATGCACCGGCGCAAGAACTGTAGTCTCTCCTTTTCCATCTTGCCTCCTCTTTAGTCGTATTCAAGAGTCTACACGCCCCAAAGGCAAGAATCGAGCACGATATCCCTTTCGACCGCGCTGGGGGCTCACGTTCGTCCACAAAGAGAAGAGCCCGCCCCTACCGGGCAAGCTCGCACACAATCAAGAGGGACGGAGGGCGTTTCCCTGCGCGCTCCTTCCCGCCATCCTCTTGGGGAAGGTCCCTTGCTCCTTGTCCCCCCGTCCCTCACGACGCCCTCTCTTCCAGGCCATCCGGTGCTGGAAGCACAAAGGGAGTCTAATTCTTGTTTTCCTCGCGCTTCAGGTATTGCAGAATGGCATCCACGACCAGGTAATTGATCGAACGGTCGCGCTTCGTGCTCAGCTGCATGAGACGCTGGACAGGCTTGAGATCCATCTTATTCTGCGGAATGTAGATGGAAAGCTTGTCGAGAACTTCTTTCTTCGCCATCGGTTCACACCCCCTTTCCAGAAGGTCACATACTGTGAAGAGATCTTAGGGTGAATCAATGAAGATCCTGTGAGGATGCGGTGAGCAGGGTGTGAATCTTTCCGGGGTTGGTCCTCACAATCTGGGAAAGCGGTGCAAGATGTAGTAAACACAGCACCATGGACAGGAAAGGCGGTGCAGTGATGATCCTCGGATTGGCGGCAAGCCCGCGGCGGGGGGGGAACTCGGAGACGCTCCTCGACCGGTTCCTCGCCGGTGCTCGCAGCGGAGGAGGGCGGGCGGAGAAGGTCGTCGTCCCGGATCTTCACATCGACGGGTGCCGCGCATGCGGCGGGTGCGAGCCGTCCGGGCAGTGCGCGGTGGAGGACGGGTTTCAGCCGCTCAATGATCGTCTGGTTACGGCAGACGTGATCGCCATCTCAACTCCGGTCTTCTTCGCCGGGCTCCCCGCAGGCGCCAAGGCAGTCGTCGACCGTGCCCAGTGCCAATGGGTGCGGAAGTTTCGCCTGCACCTCCCGCTTGCACCTACAGCATCAGGGAGGCTCCGTCGCCGCGGGATCCTGCTCGCCGTGGCCGGCGACCCGCGCGCGGGCTTCACCGGGCTCAAGAAGACGATCAAATACTTCTTCGACGTCTACGAGGCCGACTACTTCGCGGAGCTCCTCCTCCCGGGGATCGACGACAAAGGCAAGATCGAGGCCCATCCCGACGTCCTGCAGGCCGCCTTCGACCTCGGCGCCGCAGCGGCGCGGTTGTCCTGACTGCTCACGGCAGAGAGACAGGCCCTGCGCCTTCGCACGGGGCCTTCCTGGCCTCTGGATTGTAACAAGGAGGGTCTACTGGCTCCCCGGGGAGGACTCGAACCTCCAACCATTCGGTTAACAGCCGAGCGCTCTACCAATTGAGCTACCGAGGAATCCGGCGTCATTCTATCGGCCTTGGCGGATCCCGTCAACCCATCGCTATGCCACGGCTTCGAGCAGGCGGCGCAGGACGTCCGCAGCCTGTTCGAGCGCGGCCACGGTGATGAACTCGTCGGTAGTGTGAGCCGCCTGGCCCCCGTATCCGAGGACGACGGCGTCGAGGCCGCGTCCGGCGAGGATGAGGGCGTCCGTCCCTCCGGTGATGACCTGCGTCCGCGGTTCGAGCCCCACGGCGGCGATCGCTTCCCGTGCGAGCTGTACCGCCGGAGAGTCCTCCGGCACGCGCGAGGCCTCGTACTCCAGGGTGACGTCGACCTTCGCCTTGGCCCCGAGCGACTCGGCCGCCTCCTCGAAGGCGCGGCGCATGACCTCCGCTTGGCGCATGCACTTGCCGTGATCCAGGCTGCGGCACTCCGCCTGAATGGTCACCCGCTCGGGCACGCCGTTTCGGATCAGCCCGCCGTGGATCGTCCCGATGTTCGCCGTCGTCTCCTCGTCGATCCGTCCGCTCGGCTGGTTGGCGATCGCCAGGGCCGCGGCGCGGATCGCAGAGATGCCCTTCTCCGGTTCCATCCCGGCGTGTGCAGCCTTGCCGATGACCGTGATGTCGAGAGAGACGTGGGACGGGCCACCGATGACGATGACGTCAGGCTCCTCGCCGTCGACGATGAACCCCGTCTTCGCGGAGATCAATGAGAGATCGAGGTGCTTGGCGCCGAGCAGGCCGACCTCTTCCTCACGCGTGATCACGATCTCCACCGGCGGGCGACGCGACACGGTGCGCACCGCCTCGATCAGCGCGGCGACCCCCGCCTTGTCGTCGGCTCCGAGGATCGTCTCCCCGGCGGAGCGGACAACGCCGTCCCGCACGACCGGCTCGATCCCCTTGCCCGGCTTCACCGTGTCGCCGTGCGCAGCAAGGAGGATCGCCTCCCTGCGGCTGTTTCCCTTGCCGGGGATGCGCGCGATCAGGTTCCCGTACGCGTCGAGCCGGCACTCGGCCTTGAGCTCCTGGTCGAGGAGCTCCTGCACATGTGCGATGAACCCCTCCTCCTCCCCAGACTCGCTGTCGATCCGTACCATCTCACAAAACGACGTCACCAGTTGGCTTTCCATGTTCCTCCTTCGTGTGCCCGATCACGGCGACCGGGTTCACAGGACCAGTATAAGGCGCGGGAAGGATCGCTCCCAGGTTGACCGAGAGGCGGGCACGCGGTATCGTGGGTCCCGGTGTGATGAGAGATGGTCGACGTTTCCTATGGATCGGGATGGCGCTTGTCGCGCTCGCGTTTCTGTTCGGAGGCATCGAGGTGAGCATCGGGTCAGGCGACGGATCTGCGGGCGCCCCGGCGCTCTCGATGCAGGCGCGGACCGCTCTGCTCACCCTGGCGCGCCAGCAGCTCGTGGCGATCACCTCCGGCGCTGGCCCGATCACCGTCGATCCGCAGGGGCTTCCTCCCGAGCTGCGATACGACGCGGCGTGCTTCGTAACTCTGACCGAGGATGGGGTCCTCCGCGGGTGCATGCTCGACTCGTTCACCGCCCATGAGCCGCTTTATGCGAATGTCCTTCGCAACGTGATCCTCGCCGCACGGGACGATCCACGATTCGCGCCGGTCGCACGCGACGAGGTCCCCACGATCCGGATTGAGCTGAGCGTCCTCAGCGCGCCCACACCACTGTCGTTCAGGGATCCCCAGGACCTCCTGCGCCGGCTGACTCCGGGGCAGGACGGCGTGATCCTCAAGACCCGGTGGGGTTTTTCCACCTACCTCCCGCAGATCTGGGAGACCTTCCCGGATCCTGCATCCTTCCTGTCCCACCTCTGCGAGAAGCAGGGGGTGCCGGCGGACACCTGGAAGACCGATCCCACGATCACCGTCGAGATCTACCGCGTCACGCATTTCAGCGAAGAAGAGCACATCTGAAGAGGTGTCTGCCTCCGCCACGTCATCACTCGGGAGGGCCGGTGGCTCGTTTCTGTCCCCTCCGCCGTGGTGTCCGGTCACCCATCCTTCAAGGGCCGATCACTGCGACGGCCCATCCGGCGGGCCGGAGGGCGAGTGTCGCCCGTTCACACGCAAAAAGGCCTGTTCATACGCGAAGAAGCGTTCCTGCAGGGGTTCCCGGAATGGGTTGACAGCCGGCAGGATCCAGGGTAAAGTTCCCCCTTGGTTGCGCCCCCGCGGGGTCGGTTGACACCCTTCGGGGGAGGTGCTACACTATACCTTTGCCCTTCAAGAAGGGCGGCAGGTCTTTGACAAGTGAATAGAGTGTGTACCATACAAGCGCAGTAAGGGCAGATGGTGGACACCTTGGCAGTTGGAAGCGAGGAAGGACGTGGCTAGCTGCGATAAGCCTCGGGGAGCCGCTAAGCAGGCCTTGATCCGGGGATCTCCGAATGGGAGTACCCGCCATGGTGAAGCCATGGCAGGACGCGCTGAAACAAGTAGGTGCGTCCGGCGAACCCGGCGAAGTGAAACATCTCAGTAACCGGAGGAACAGAAATCAACCGAGATTCCCTGAGTAGTGGCGAGCGAAACGGGAAGAGCCCAAAC
>CAZBWD010000166.1:0-4150 GCA_964495585.1 uncultured Thermotogae bacterium | reverse complement strand
AACCCCCAACCCAACGCCACTCTCGTCATTTCAGGCTCAGGAACTTCAGATTAGGAGGGCGAGCCCGTTTTGTTCGAGGGCCTGCCCCATGCCGGTGAACCACCGGTCCGCCGCCTCGGGGTCGCGTCGCAGCTGCGGGGTCAGGTGCTGCTGCGTGCGGAGCCAGTCGTGCCAGGCGACGATCGCGCCCTGTTTCTTGAGCTCGCCTGCGATCTTGCGGTAGACCGCTGGGTCGGCGCCGTCGTTTCCGTAGGCGTTATCAGGTGCCAGTGCGGAGAGGTGGAGCACCATGGGGATCTTGAAGCGCTCCGAGATCGGTTTCAGGCCATCGGGGTACTTGTCGCGGTCCGGGGCAAAGCGGATGGCCTGGCCGATCTGCCGGTACGGGTACCACAAGTCGAGCCCGAGGTACCCGATCGGCACGCCCGATCGGCGCAGGTCCTCACCGATCTCGACGAGGCTCTGCTCGGTGAGCGGCCGGATCGGCTCGGTGAAGAAGCTGCCGTACGCGTTCCACCACCCCAAGGTGGAGGTCAGGGCGGAGGCCTCCGGCGCCGGGCGCTGCTTCCTGCCCCGGCGGAGCAGGACGTCGCCCAGCCGCAGCAACGCGTCGGCGACGTCCTTTCCCCGCGCCATAATCGTCTCGATCCGGGTTCCCGCGAGCAGGCGGTCGACCGATCCGTGCAGGCTCCGCGCCGCGCCCTGCCCCGTGGCAAGCAGTGCACTCGTCAGGAACTGGCTCGCCGGGGCGATCGCCAGAGCGGCGTGCTCGTCGAACAGCACCAGCGGGGCGAACGCCTTCTCGGGGAGGCCGACCCGCAGGCTGCCGACCTGTGCTGTCGGCCAGTATCCGCCGCGGGGGTCGTCGGCGCGGCCGAGTCCGTGGGTGACCAGGAAGAACGAGAGGTCGGGCGGCAGGAGGAGTGTGGGCACCGCGAGGCGTGACCGCTCGAACGAGTCGGTGCAGGAAAGACCCTCGACTTCCGTGCGCAGGTCGAGTCGGGCCAAGAGGACATCACCGTCGACCGCGACCTCGGCGATTGCGACCTTGCGGCCGTCCCGTACAAGCGGCTGTGAGACGGTCCCCGCCGCACCGGTCCGTGCCCAAGGGCCGGTCGAGATCGCGTTCCAACCTTGGGCGGTGCCGATCGAGAAGCGGAGACTGTCGACCCAGAGGCGCGACCCGTCGCGGATGACCAGATCACCGGCGTCTGACAGGCTGATCTCTAGGGACATATCGCAGCTCCGGCCGCGGGGACTCCGAACGCGTCCTCCGCCGCGAGCGCCGCGGCCCCGATGAGGAAGCCGTCCGACCCGAGCTCGCCGGGGACGATCTCGAGCTTTGCCGCCGCCTGTGGGAAGGAGTGCTGGCGGACCGTCTCCTCGAAAGCGGGCAAGAAGAGGTCGGCGGCATCCATGCGTTCGCCGCCGAGGACGATCGCCTCGGGGTTGAGCAGGTTGACAAGGTTCTTCGCACCGAGCCCGAGGTAGCGCCCCATCCTCTTGAAGGCCTCCCGCGCGCGGGTGTCCCCGTTCCGCGCGGCGTCCACCAGCGCAGGGATCCCGGCCTGTCCGAGCCGCTCCGCCTCCGCACTCAGAAACCGATCCGATGCGTAGACCTCCAGACACCCGCGCTCCCCGCACCGGCACCGCTTGCCGTTCGGGTCGAGGGTGATGTGCCCGACCTCGCCGGCCGCGCCGAAGGCGCCGCGGTACAGGACGCCGTCAAGCACGATGCCGGCGCCGATCCCCTCGCCCACCGTAAGGCAGATGAAATGCGCAAAGCGGCGTCCTGCGCCGTGGGTTCGCTCCGCGAGGGCGAGGGCGTTCACATCGTTCTCCACTTGGACCGGCAGGTGCAGCGCCGCCTCCAAGAGCGTGGCCAGAGGGATGTTCCTCCAACCGAGGATCGGGGAGTAGAGGTCGGTCCGCCGTTGTGCGTCCATGCAGCCCGAGACGCTCACGCCGACGCCCAGGATCCGGCCGGTCGCCAACCGGTCCACCGTCTTCTCCATTTCGGCGACCGCGCGGAGCGCGCTCGACGGATCCTCAAGGTCAGTCTCGCAACGGGCGAGGATCCTTCCAGTGAGGTCGACCCGTGCGGCCAGCAGGCGGGATCGCTCGATCTTGATCCCAATCGTTCCGGCGTAGTCGGGGTTGAAGGAGAGCAGGGTGGGGCGCCGGCCGCCGTTGGACGGACTCTTGCCCGCCTCGAGGACGACCCCCTCGCGAAGGAGATTCTGGACACGCCGGGTGAGGACGGAGGGGGAGAGCCCGGTCCGACGGGCCAGTTCGCTCCGCGACAGGGGACCTTCCGTTCGCAGAAGGCCGACTAAGAGCCTCCGGTTGTACTTCCTGAGGAACGTCTGATTTCCTTTGGGTGCCGACATGGGCCGACTTTTTTCTCGCAGAGAACTAAGTGACTGTAACGGATTTTTCGCAAGCTGTCAAGCCGGTCGGGTCTTCCCACGGATCGGATAGAAGACCGTGGGAGCTGCGAGCGACTAGCAGGCGGCTTCGCTCAGGACCTGCGCGGCCTGCTCGGGGGGGAGTGGGGTTGATGTGCATGCCGGTTCCCCACTCGAAGCCTGCGGCTTGGCTCAATCGGGGAGGATCTCGATGTGCCAGTGGTAGCTGTGAGCGACCGTCTCTGGTTCTTCACCCGCCCGAGGATCCGGGAGCGGCGCGGTCGGGACGACGAGGTTGTGGGGTGGATCACCGAGGACCGCGTGGAGCCACATGAGCGTTCGCTTCAGCGCGCAGGCGATCGCCTCGCGCTGGGCCGGTCCCATGGCGGCAAAGTCGAGGGCCGTGCGCCCGCGGCCTTGCCGTGGTTCTTGAACAGGAGAAGGGGGTGGTGGTCCTTGTCCTTGGCGAGCGCGTGTAGGCGCGCGACGTAGGTCGCGAGGATCGCCTCGGTCTGCTCGGCCGGGCGATCAGGGAGCTCTGTGGCGTGTGAGGGCGAATCGATGACCACCTCGTGCGAGCCGGTCCCGTTCATGCGCTCGACCAGGCCAAAGACCTTTTCCCGTCTGGAGTGCGGCTCGTCGTTGAGCGCGGGGAACTTGTTCGGCACGACGCGGACCCGCCAGTCTCCGTTCTCCCCGTCCACCCGGTAGATCTCGGGCGGGGTCGCTGCCTCGTTTCCTGGACAGGACGGCCAGTCCGCCGCGTGCTGCGTCGGGGGATCGGCCCGCTCGACCCGGTAATCGGAGGGGCGGCTTCCCCGCTGAGGGGAGATGGTGGCTCAGCGGTCGACCAGGGGCTCACGTCTGAGTTCGGGCGCGACGGTCATGGTTGCCGCGCGGTTAGGGCATCACCTTGCCGATCAGCTTCAGCCAGTCGAGCAGGAGCCTGGGCATGAGGAAGTGCTCTTGGACGTGGGCCTGGCCGCGGGCGCCTAGCTCCGTCCGCAGCGCCTCGTCGTTGAGCAGGCGAATGACCCGCTCGGCGGCGGTGTCGTAGTCGCCCGACTCGACGAGATACCCGGTCTGCCCGTCGAGGACCTGCAGCGGGATCCCTCCGACGTCCGTCGCCACGACCGGCGTTCTCTTCCACAGCGCCTCGGAGACGGTCAGTCCGAACCCCTCACGTCGTGAGAGCTGCAGGACCACAGCTGCCTCGCGCTGCAGCGCGTTGACGAGCAGGGCGTCGGTCTGGGTGATCAGGTGCACATCCTCCATGTGCTGCGTCTTGACGAAGATCTCGTTGTACACCTGCGGGCCCTCGGGGTCGTCGATCGCCATGTTTCCGAGCATCACCAGGCGGCAGTCGACCTCCTTGCGCACACGGAGGAAGACCTCGAACACGCCCATCGGGTCCTTCCACTTGTCGAACCGCGAGACCTGGACGATGAGCGGCTTGTCGCGAGGGATCCCGTACTTGGCGAGCTCCGCGTCGATCGTCACCTCGCTCAGCTCCCGGTTGTTCGCCGACAGGGAGTCGATCGCGGGAGGGATGATCGCGGTCTCCACCGGGAGGTCCGGCTTGCGGAAGGTCTCCGAGGAGACGACGACCGCGTCGTAGCGCAAGACGAACGGTTTCAACCGCTGCCAGATCGCCTCGTCCGGGGCGGAGAGGTCGATGTGGCAGCGCCAGACCCAGGGCACATCCTTCTGCCGGTAGCGGATCATGGGCAGCGGCTGTGGGT
>CAZBWD010000165.1:0-4185 GCA_964495585.1 uncultured Thermotogae bacterium | reverse complement strand
ACCTCGTGTCCGGCCGCGGAGGTCCACAGGGCCCCGTAGATCAACGGGCTGCTAGGCGAGGTGGATCTCGATGATGTCCTTGTCGGCCAGCTCGTGGATCGCGGGGACCTGCTGCCCGTCGAATCGCCCAGAACCCCAGATCCGAACGTACTTCATCCGATCAGCGAACTCCCGGTGGACCGCGGTCACCGCATCGAGGACGGTGGCCCCGGCCGGGAGGATGTACGGCTCGGTCAGGTCCGGCTTCTTCCCCGGGAGTTTCGTGTAGATCCGCAGGACGTGAAGCGCCGTGAAGACCACCTCGCGCAGGGCGTCAAGCCCGATCCCATCGGTCGCCGAGGTGACGACGATCGGAAAGAGTGCCACAAGGTCGTCAAGCGACAGGGGCGTGCGCGCGAGGTCGGCCTTGGTGAGGACGATCCGGGCGGGGACCTCCTTCTGTGGCCCGTCCTCATCGGCCCCGGAGCGCTCAATCACGAGCCGGGCGTGGCGCTCCTCGACCAGAAGCAGGATCTCCTCGAGCGCGCCGGTGATCGCCTGCGCCGACCCTGTTGCGTCCAAGGTCAGCAGGCACAGGTCGGCCTGACGGATCAGGTTGTGCACCCACGGCTCGGTGTACTCGGCACAGAGCGGCGGCAGGTCGACGAGCTGGATCGGCACGTCCTCGAAGCGCATCATCCCGGGCATTGGAAAGACCGTGGAGTACGGGTAGTCGGCGACCTCGGGATGAGCGTTCGTGAGCGCAGTAAGCAGCGTCGACTTGCCGCTGTTGGGCGGACCGACGAGGAGGACCTGACCAGCACCCTCGCGGTCGAGGTGGTCGAGCCGCGGCCCCCTGACGTGATGACCCGACGGCTGCGCCTCGCGCAGCCTGGCGATCCGTCGTTTGATGTCCGCCTGCATCTTGTCGGTCCCCTTGTGCTTGGGGATCGTGGCGAGCATCTCCTCGAGCGCGGCGAGCTTGTCCTGCGGGGTCTGCGCCTGCTGGAACCGCTCGCGCGCCTTCAGGAACTGCGGGGTCAGGTTGGCCGGCATCCCTCCTCCTTTCCCGCCCCAGGGTATTGCGAAGGCTGCGGGCCCGCAAACCTCACTCGTTGTGAGGAACCTCGATCGTGCTCCCGCCGATGAACTCGCGGACCACCGCGTCGCCGGGGATGAGACCGGTGTCGTCGACCCGGGCGCGCGGCAACCCCTCGATGGCCCCGAACAGCCGCTCGATACGGGCGTGACGGATCCGCGCATCGAGGAAGGACGCATACTGATCGAGGTCGGCCCGCCTGGGCCAGATGCTGTCCGGACCGGTGAAGAACGGCTTCAGGACCGGCAGGTCGAACGGCATCCCGCCGTTCAGGATGTGATCGGCGAGCCCCTTGAGCGGGATGATCGAGAAGAGCTCCCCCTCGCGGACGTAGTGCCAGTGAAGCAGCGTCGAGAGCGGCGGGTGGTTGCGATGGGCGGTGTCGCGCAGCATCCGCCGCAGGAGCCGGACGTCCTCGAACCGGGTCAGGTGCTCGCCGCTCCAGGTCATCTCGACGAGCGACCTCATCACGCCGCTCTCGTAGAGCGGGTTCATCGCCTCGATGTACAGGCGGAAGACTTGCCGGGGGTCGATCCCCTCGACGAGCGGCGGGTAGAACCCGTGCAGGCAGTCGAGCAGGAGGATCTCGTCGGAGCCGCGCGTCACCCGCTTCGTCCCGCTGCGGCGTCCCTCCTTGAAGCTGTAGACCGGCTTGTCGACCGGCTTTCCCGCGAGCAGGGCGCGCAGGTGCGCGTTCAGAAGCTGGATATCCAGGGCTTCGGGGGTCTCGTAGTTGCGGTCGTTGATCCAGTCGGTGGGGTGCTCGATCAACGGCCAGAAGTAGTCGTCGAGGTTCAGCATGAGGAAGCGCAGGCCACGCTTGCGCAGCCGGTCCGTCAGCTTGACCGTGGAGGTCGTCTTCCCCGAAGAGGACGGGCCGCTGACCCAGATCATCCGGATCTCGTCACCGGCCTCGATCCGGGCGATGACCTTCGCCGCGGCTGCGGCGAGCGACGCCTCGTACGCGGCGAGCGACGCCTCGATGAGGTCCGCGATCCTCCCAGAACGCACGATCTCGTTCAGCCCCTGGACGGTGTCGCAACCCTGCGCCTTGTTCCAGGCGATGAGCGGCTCCATGTGCCCGGGCGGATACCCGTTCCCCACGAACTGCGCCTGCGAGATCGCCGCCTGGCGCATCCAGTGGTGCCCGAAGCGGAAGCAGGTGTAGGCGTCGGCGGTGCGGGTGAACCCGGTGCTGCGCAGCACGTGCAGGACCACGTCCTGGATCTCCTCCACCGTCGGGGGAAAGTTCGTCACCAGGTGGTGCGGCTCCCCGTTCAGGACGACCACCACGAGGTCGGAGAGGAACCGGGCGATCCCCTCGTCCGTGGCGCCGGCGGCGAAGACCCGGTCGTTGATCCCCTCGAGATAGTCCTGCTCGAACCCGCCGTTCGAGTCGGCGGCCCGCTTGATCGCACGGACGATCCGCCCCTGGTCGAAGGTCACCAGGGCATGATTGCGCTTCTTCACCTTACCGATCTTGTTGAGGACCGCCATGGTCCTGCGATTATACCGTGCGTGTGGGCGGCGGCGCAGACACCCCGTCGGAAGAGGCTTCGCCGATGCGGGGGACAAGCGCCATCAAGACGGCCTCGCGCGTGATGGTGAACCGGTCGATCCGCCCGCCGGAGAGAACCCCGATCGCGCCGGCTTTCTCCTTGACCTCGTCGATCCCGGAAAGCGCGCTGATCTCCCGGTCGAGTGTCGAGCCGGCGCGTAGGCGGGCGAGCACCGACGGAGGGAGGGTGTAGCCGGGGCCGTGGCCCACGGTGAGCCACCCTCCCTGGTCGATGACCGCACAGAACTGGACGCTCAACGCCTCCGCGCAGCCCGGAAACCGGACCAGCCCGGCCTCGATCCCCACCCCGCAGTCCGCACCCTCCACGGCGCGCCGCGCGCGGGCGATCGCGCCCTCCACGACTTGCGCATCGAACGGCTGGCTCGGCACGTCGAGCGCAACCGCGACACCGGAGACCTCGAGCGGGACGCCGGGAAAGGCGAGGGCAAACCCGGCCCGGGCCGCGCGCACCTTGAGCGGGTTTCTCGTCCCCACGTGAATCCTCATGTCAACGGATCCTACGGCGGGGCCCCGCGCCGCGCAATCCAGGGCGCAGGCGAGCCTAGGAGGCCTCAGCGTCCACGCCCGGATCGAGGCCGTAGTGTGCGGACGCGTGTCGTGGGGAGATCCGCCCCTCGCGGACGTCCCGGCGCACCGCCGCGGGGTCCCGTTCCTGCGGCGGACCGTACCCCCCGCCACCCGGCGTCCTCAGGCTCAGGGTGGTCCCCGGCGCGAGGAGGATCGACCCCTTGCCGGGGATCCGGCGGATCCTCCCGTCCGCCTCCAGCAGGAGATCCTCGCCGGGCGCGCCGGGTGCGCCGCCGTGCACGCCGTAGGGGGCGGTGCGCCGCCGGTCGCCGAGCAGGGAGACCCGCGCCGCGTGGCCCACCGGCGTGAGGTCCCGCCGGATCCCCAGGCCGCCGCGGTGGCGTCCAGGGCCCCCGCTGTCCTGGCGCAGCTCGTAGCGGGTGACGCGCAACGGGTAGACGCCTTCGAGCGCCTCGATCGGGGTGTTCCAGGTGTTGGTCATGTGGGTGTGCACACCGTCCGCCCCGTCCCAGGACGGTCCGGCGCCTGCCCCACCGCCGATCGTCTCGTAGAGCGTGTACAGCTCACCGGAGCGCGGGTCGATCCCGCCGAGGGTGAGGTTGTTCATCGTCCCCTGACACGCGGCGATCGCCCGCCCGGGGAGCGCCTGCGCCAGAGCTCCCACGAGCACATCGACGATCCGCTGCGAGGTCTCGAGGTTTCCACCCACCACGGCGGCCGGCGGGCTGGCGTGCACCACCGTACCGGCCGGGGCGATGATCTCGATCGGGCGGTAGCACCCCTCGTTCGGGGGGATGTCGGGATCGGTGAACGCCCGCACCGTGTAGTACACCGCGGAGGCGGTCACCGCGTAGACCGCGTTGACCGGCCCCTCCACCTGCGGATCGCTCCCCGAGAAGTGAAGAACCCCGCCCTTCCGGGCGGGGCTTCTCAGATCAACTCCAGCTGCTCTGGGGCCTTGGCCCTCTGCTCGTGCTTGCGATACTTGGGGGCCCATACC
>CAZBWD010000164.1:0-4230 GCA_964495585.1 uncultured Thermotogae bacterium | reverse complement strand
TGGCGACCGACCTCGTCGTGCTCGGGGGAATCCACCTCTCGGGCCGGCCCGCGGATTCGGCGCACCCCTACGGCCATGGCCGCTACGAGACCCTGGCCGGTGGGGTCGTGGCCGCGGCGCTGATCCTCGTCGGGCTGTACATCGCCTGGGACGCAGGCTCCGCCCTGTACCAGCACGTGGAGACCTACCCCGGAATCGCGGTCGTGCTGACGGCCGCGGCGTCGATCCTCGCCAAGGAGTGGCTGTACCGCCGCACGATCCGCATCGGGCGACAGGTGGGGAGCGCCGCCCTGACGGCGAACGCCTGGCACCACCGCTCCGACGCCCTCTCCTCGGTCGCCGTCCTCCTGGGAGGGATCGGCGCGCTGCTCGGCTGGGGACACGCCGATCAGGTCGCGGGGATCGTCGTCGGGGGGATGGTCCTGCTCGCCGGCGGCCGGACCGTCCGCGATGTCCTCCACGAGCTCGTCGAGGGCGCGCTCTCCGGCCAGGAGCTTGCTGCGATTCAGGACGCGGTGGAAGAGGTCCCGCAGGTCAACAGCTGGCACCAGCTGCGAACCCGCCGCGTCGGCCGCGAGACGTTCATCGAGCTCCACGTCCTCGTCGATCCCGGCATGTCCCTGATCGAGGGGCACCGCATCTCGATGGAGATCGAGGACGCGGTCAAGCACGCGTCTTCACGACCGGTAAATGTGATGGTCCACATTGAGCCCGACACCCCAGAGCTCGCGTCCCACAACCGGTCCTAGGTCCTCCACAGGCGCGCAGCGATCCGATCGAGTTCCGCAAGCGAGAGGGTCTCCCCGCGCGCCGTCGGGTCGATCCCTGCAGACGCAAGGACCTCGGCGACCCGCTGCGCCGGCACCAGGTCGCGCAGCGCGGCACGGACCATCTTGCGCCGCTTGCCGTAGAGCGCGCGGACCACGGCGAAGAACCGGCCGGGCGCGGCGCGGAATCGCGGCTGGGGAAGGAAGACGATCCGCCACAGGGTCGAGTCGACCTCCGGCACGGGGTAGAAGGAGCGGCGCGAGACATACGTGACGACCTCGATCCGCGCGTAGGCCTGAAGGGTGACACCGAGTGCCGAGCCGTCCGGACCCGGGCTCGCGGCGACCTTCTCCGCGACTTCCGCCTGTGTCAAGACGAGCGCTTCGCGGATCACCTCGCGGGCCTCCACGAGCCGCGTCAGGATCGGCGCGGTGAGGCTGTAGGGGAGGTTTCCCACCACGAAGAGCTGCCCCCCGCGGGCCAGCGCGCCCAGGTCAAGCCCGAGGACGTCCGCGCGCAGGACCTCGACGTTTTCGAGCCCCGCCACGGTCCCTCCGAGGGATTCGGCGAGCCGCCGGTCGATCTCGACGGCCACGACCCGCCGGCCGATCCCCGCCAGTTCACGGGTCAGCGTCCCCAGCCCCGCCCCGATTTCGAGAATCTCCTCTGGCCCAGCACGGCAAGCCGCCTCAACAATCGCAGAAAGGGCGCGCGGGTCGACGAGGAAGTTCTGCCCGAGCCGCTTGCTCGGCCGCACCCCGGCTCGACGGAGCCGCTGGGCGACGACCGCACGGTCCGTCAGATCATCCGGTCTTCGCACTGTGCGCGACGACCCCCTGCGTCACCGCCTGCACGACCCGCGGGTCGACCGGCGCGTCGAGATGGCGGTAGGTAAGGTTCGGCTCCTCGGGATGGTAGCGCATGAGGTGGTTCAGGTTCGGCAGGACGTCGAGCGTCACATCGGCGTTGCCGGCCTCCTTGAGCGCCGAGGCCAGGAGGCCCGCTTCGCTCGACGGGACCTGAATATCTTTCTCCCCTTGGAGAACCAAGACGGGACAGGTGACTTGGCGGATCGTGTCGAGCGGGTTGTGGGCGAACTCCTCGCGCAGCCAGGAGAGCGACGTCGCGGCGAGCTGGGTGTAGCTCTCCTGCGTGAGCCAGGGCATCGCCTGCTTCAGCTCATCAAACGTGTAGTCGGCCCAGTTTCCCTGACTCCCGCGCACGAAGGCGAGGTACTGGTCCTCCTGGGCGAGCGCCGCCTGGACCTGCGCATCGCTCAGTCCGGACGCCTTGTCGATCCGTTCGATCTGCTCGCGGATGATCCAGTCGAGCGGGTGGGCCGGCGCTGCGAGCAGGATCAGGCCTGCGAGGCTCTTGTCCTGTGCCGCGAGCATCGGCCCGAAGATCCCCCCCTCGGAGTGGCCGAGGACGAACAGCCGCGACGGGTCGATCCCCTGCGCGGTCGAGAGCGCGGAGAGCGCGGCGCGGGCGTCGGAGACGAGCTCGTCCATCGAGGCGGTGGCGAAGATGCCGCCGCTCTTACCGATCCCCCGCTTGTCGTAGCGCAGCGACCCGATCCCGGCGCGCGCAAGCGCCCCGGCCAGGGTGTTCAGGATGTCCGTCTTTTCGCCGGGGGCGTTCTCGTTCCGATCGACCGGGCCGGACCCGGCGAGCAACAGGACCCCGGGGACCGAGCTGGTGGCGTTCTCTGGCAGGGTCAGCGTCCCCGACAGGGTGATCGCTCCGCTCTGGAAGGTGATGTCTTTCTCCACCGCGCCGGTCATCAGGTCACTGGACTTCGAGGCTGTGGGGCTCAGCGATATGCCCTTCGGGAAGAGATCGATGTTCACCGCCTGCACACCGCGCGCCGGGAAGAACAGCGCGACGAGGTGCCCCTTGTAGGCGAGGAGCGTCATCGAGGCGTCGCCGAGCTGCAGGGTGTACACCCGGCCTTCGTACGTGTCCGATCCCGAGGTGAAGGTCTCCGTGTTCGGGCCGTTGAGGTGCGCCGGAAGCGATCGCGGGATCTGCGGGATGAGCGCCGTGAAGTCCCGGTCGATCGCGCCGCTCTGGGCCGCCAGGAGGAGGAGGACGTAGGGGCTCGTGAGGTTATTGTCGAGGACGAGGGCGTTCTTCGTTTGAGGGACGTCGACCGACTTCGTCTGTCCGCCCTGCTGCATCGCCAGGTGGATCCCGCCCTTCTCCGGCTGTGCCGAAGCGATGACCGATTCGGACTGCACCTGGATGCCAACCTGATAGAACACGAGACCGAAGTCCGGGGTGAGCTGGTACTGCTGGGCGAGGGTCTCCTTCGTCTTGCCGACGGCGAGAGTCACCTGCGACAGGAGCATGTAGCCCGTTCCCTTGCCGTAGAGAAGGGTGTAGTCCTCGGCCCCGAGCTGGGTGTTGCCCTGTTGGATGACGAAGTGCCCGCTGTCGAGCGGCGCGAGTTTCTGCGCGGCCGGAGCCTCCGGGGTCTTCGAGTAAAGCCCGAAGAACAGGAGGACCGCGATCGCCAGGACCGCAATCAGGATGCTCTTTTCCATTCTCCCCCCTCACTTCCAGCGCGTCAGGATCTGCTCCCTGCGGAACACGCGGATGGCGAAGTATAGCACGACGATCGCCGCCGCGATCAACACCAGCCCCTCCAGACCGACCAGGGCGAGGCTGACGAGCATCTTGCGGCTCGAGTAGATGATCAGCGGGACGATCGCCGGAAGGATGGCGAAGCTCGAGACCTGGTAGGCGGCGCGCGCGTCGCTCGCCCGCGAGGAGACGAGAAGCGTCACCCCTACGGAGAAGAGGGCGAGGAGCGGTGACAGCCCGAAGATCGCGGCGATCCACGGCGCGGTCAGGACGTGCGGTGGGACCCCGCCGACGAGCGGGATCGAGATCGCGAGGAACAGGCCGAAGCTCGCCCAGGTCATGAGGAGCGCCGGCAGGACGCTCGCCAGCGCCTTGCCGAGGAAGAGCTCGAGATCGGAGATCGGTGTCGCCAGGAGCGGCTCGAGGCTCCCCTGGTCCTTTTCCCCGACGATCGAGTAGGCGGCGATGGCGAGGGGGACAATCGCCGGGAGGATCAGGAAGTACATGAGCGCCGTGTTGAACAGCGCAATCTGCGCGCCAGGCACGTCGATCCCCCGCCCCTGATAGACCATCACCAGGGCGGCGCCGACCATGAACAGCGGCAGGAAGATCGCCCCGAAGAGGATCATCTTGTTGCGCAGGGATTCTCGCCACTCCTTCACCAGGATCACGTTAAGCCGACGCATCGTTCCCCTCCATCAGGTCGAGGTAGAGGTCCTCGAGCGAGACCCGCAGCTCGTTCACGAACTGGACCTTCGCCCCGAGCTCCACCAGCCGCTTCACGAGCAGCGGGTTCTCCGTCTGCGGGTCGGAGAGCGAGACGACAAGCGCGCCGTCCACCCGCTCGACCCCCTTGACGAACGGCAGGTCGAGCGC
>CAZBWD010000163.1:3175-4299 GCA_964495585.1 uncultured Thermotogae bacterium | reverse complement strand
GGCACGGGCCGGACCGGCGGACAGCCGCCGCGCCACGTACGCCGAGAAGCAGGTGTCGCCGCGCCCGGTGCGCCCTTCGAACTGCCGCGGGGCAAACGGCGCTTCGTAGAACCGCCCCCCCGCGTATACCAGCACGCCGTCCTTGTGCGTGAGGACCACCTCCCGCGGTCCGTAGGCGGCGAGCGCCTCGGCAGACGCGTGGGGATCGTCGAGGCCGGTAAGGATCTGGGCCTCGGTGTCGTCCACCTTGAGGATCTTCACCAGGGCGAGCCCTGCCTCCTTCTCGGGCCAGTCTCGGAAGACGACGTTCTCCCCTTCCGCGAAGCGCACGAACCCCTGCGCGTCGAGGGCGACCAGCGCCCGGCGCGCCAGGGCAGCAAGCAGCGCGAGGTCGAGCTCGCCGGCGAGGATCGGGACAACGAGGAGGACCTTCGCCTTGAGGCTCGGGATCTCCCCCTCGCGGAACGGCCCGGCGAACCCCAGCAGGACACACCGCCGCTTGTCCTGATCCGGCGTGAAGTAGGTATTCTCCATTCCTGAGGTCTGCACCGCCTTTGTGGCGAAGACGGCGATCCCCTCCTGGCGCATCTCGTCGAGGCGGGGGAAGTCCGTCTCGCAGACCCGGGTCACCACGGCCACCCGGTACCCCAACCGAGCGAGCGCCATCGACCCGTAGTAGACGCCCCCTCCGGACGCCACGCGGGTCGTGCCGCGAGAGACGATCCGATCGACGGCGAAGTGACCGATGAGCACGGCGTCGAACCCCCGGCGGGTCACGCCTGCACTCCCTGCCGCGTCAGGCGGCCGGCGATCTCCGTCAGGAAGGCGGGCAGGTCGTCGATCACAAGGTCAGCCTCCTCGCGCATCGACCGCGGCGCGGTCGCCATCGCGATTCCCTTTCCGGCCAGGCGCAGCATCTCCCTGTCGTTCAGGTTGTCCCCGAAGGCGACGACCCCCCCAAGGGGGATGTCCAGATCCCGGCACAGGCGCGCAAGCGCCGCGCCCTTGGATACGCCCGGGGCGAGGATCTCGAGGAAGTCCTGCTCGGAGAGGACGCACTCCGGTTCGGGGTGCGCCTCGCGGTAGCGGTTCCGGAGGTGCAGGAGCGCGGGACGCGGCCCGAT
>CAZBWD010000163.1:0-3075 GCA_964495585.1 uncultured Thermotogae bacterium | reverse complement strand
GATCACCGCGCCGTTGAAGAGAATCAAAGGAGAGCGCAGCGCGAGCTGCTCGACGAAAGGGGCCGCAGCCGCCAGACACCGGCCAGTGGCGATCGTTGTCTCCACGCCAAATTGGCGCAGCGCCAACAGCAACTCCCCAACCCCTGTCTGGATTTGATGCCCGGAGTCAAGCAGCGTGCCGTCCAGATCGAACACCAACAAGCGAGGAACACGCATGCGGGATCACTCCTCCCTCTTGAGCAGCCGGAGACTTCGCCGGTGCAAGCGCAGTCCGACGATCGTGTGCAGCGGCAGGAGGCCACGTTCCTGAGGGTTCGCCACCTGAACCTCCAGCCGCTCACCACTCGGGAGGGAGAGGGCATAGAGCACGACGGATCCGGTGTAGTGCGAGAAGAGGACCTCCGCAGCCAGGTCGCCTTGCTCCTCCGGCATTAGATCGACTGCTTCAGGGCGCACGAGCAAGGAGACTTCGTCGCCGGGAGCGAGCCTCGCGCCCGGCTGCTCAACGGCCATCTCCACCGCGCCGCAGGCGATCCTCACCCCCGCGCCGTCGACGGACAACACGGAAGCGAGGAGGAAGTTCGCGTCGCCGATGAACCCCGCGACAAAACGGTTCGCGGGCCGCGCGTAGATCTCCTCGGCGGTGCCGAGCTGCTGCAGCCGGCCGTCGTTCATCACCGCGATCTGGTCGGAGATGCTCATCGCCTCGGCCTGGTCGTGCGTGACATACAGGCTCGTGATCCCGAGCTCCTGCTGGAGCTGGCGGATCTGCTCCCGCGTCCCCTTGCGCAGCTTCGCGTCGAGGTTGGAGAGCGGCTCGTCAAACAGGAGGACCTTGGGCTGCGTGATGATCGCCCGGCACAGCGCCACGCGCTGCTGCTGGCCTCCCGAGAGCTGCCCCACCGACCGCCTCTCCAATCCCCCCAGGCCGACGAGGTGGAGGACCTCGGCCACCCGCACGCGGATCTCCGGCTTGGGGGTATGCTTCACCTTGAGGCCGTAGGCGACGTTCTCGAACACCGTCATGTGCGGGAAGAGCCCGTAGGACTGGAAGACCATCGAGGTGTCTCGGCTCTGGGGCGGGACGTCGTTCACGCACCGCCCATCGATGTACACCTTCCCCGACGTCACGTTCTCGAACCCCGCGAGGATGCGTAGCGACGTCGTCTTCCCGCACCCCGACGGCCCGAGCAGGGTGATCAGCTGCCCCCCCTCCACCGAGAGGGAGAAGTGGTCGACCGCCCGCACCTCTCGCCGGGAGCCCTCGCCGAAGACCTTCACGATGTCCTCGAACCGGACCACGATCTCTGTCATGTCATTGCCTCGATAACGGGGAGAACCCTGCCTTGAACAGCCGCTCCACGACAACCCGCATCAGAACGATGGCGACGAAGACGATGCCGATGATCACGTACCCGTACGCGGCGGCCGCGGCGAGGTTCGCCTGGTCGACCTCGTAGAGGAGCGCCACCGTCAACAGCTGCCAGCCCGCGGAGACCACGAACACCACGGCGCTGATCGCGGTCATGCAGCGGACGAACATGTACACCAATCCCGACAGGAACGCCGGCGCGACCAGCGGGAGCGTCACTCGCGTGAACGTGCGGAAGAACCCGGCCCCCAGGCTGCTCGACGCCTCCTCGATCGCGGGGTCGATCTGCTGGAGCTGCGCAATCCCGTCGCGGATCCCGACCGGCATCCGCCGAAAAACGAACACCAGGATGATGATCAGCGCCGTGCCCGTGATCTGGATCGGCGGCGTGTTGAACGCGAGGATGTACCCGATCCCCACGACGACGCCGGGGACAGCGAAGTTGAGCATCGAAACGAACTCCATCGCGCCCCGCCCGACGAACCGCTTGCGCACCACGAGGTAGGCGATGAGCATCGAGAGGATCCCCCCAACCGGCGTCGCGATGAGCGCGATCTCCAGGGTATCGACGACGTACTGCCCGCCGACCTTGAACACGTAGAGGTAGTTCTTCACGGTCAGCGTGTTGTCCACGCCCCACAGCTTGGTGAACGATCCGAAGAGGACCACGCCGTACATCAGCAGGATCCCCGCGCTCAGAACGACCATCCCCGTGACGATCGGGATCTTCACCCGCCGCTCCGTCGACCTGAGCCCGATCCCCGATGGCCTGCCGGTGACCGTGATGTAGGACCGGCGCGCCACGTAGTACTTCTGGACGACGAAGATCATCAGCGTCGGGACGAGCATGAAGATGGCGAGCGTCGCGGCGAGCGGCATGTTGTACATCCCGGTCACCGCGTGGTAGGCGGCCACGGTGAGAACCTGGTAGTTGCCCTGGATCACGACCGGGTTCCCGAAGTCCTCGAGCGAGCGGATGAACACGAGGAGCATCGCGCTCGCGATCCCCGGGATCGCGAGCGGCAGGGTCACCGTGAGGAACGTCCGCAGCTTCGAGGCACCCATGTCGAGCGCCGCCTCCTCGATCGACGGATCGATCTTCGAGAGGACCCCCTCGAGGATCATGAACGCGATCGGGAAGTAGGCGAGGGTCTCGGTGAGGACGAGGCCCGGCAACCCGTAGATGTCCCAGTGAAGCCGCAGCGCATCGGTGATCACCCCGTGGTGTCCCAAGAGGAGGATCGCCGCGAGCGCGATGAGGAACGGAGGAGAGACGATCGGCATGATCGCGATCAGCCGAAACGCCCGCTTGAACGGGATGTCCGTGCGGGAGATCCCGTAGGCGAACAGGAAGGCGACCGCCGTGCCGCACAGGGAGACCAGGGCGCCGACGACCATGCTGTTGAGCAGAGGGCGCCAGTAGTAGCTGCGCTGGAAAAACTGGACGAAGTACTTCGGCGAGAAGACGCCCTTCGGCCAGATGCTGTGCTGGACCACCTTAGCGAGGGGAAAGACGATGAACCCGAGAAGCAGAAGCGAGATGACCGCGACCAGGCCGAGGAGGACCGGGTCGCGCACGAGCCGCCGCATCTCGCCGCGGATCTCCCGCTGGTAGACGTCGAATCTCACGTCACGCTCCCAGGGTAGCATCGGGTAGGAGGGGGCTTCACAGCCCCCGTCCTCCCACACCACCGGACATACTC
>CAZBWD010000162.1:0-4306 GCA_964495585.1 uncultured Thermotogae bacterium | reverse complement strand
GCCCAACCTGTCGTGGGCCTTCCTCTGGAGCCTTCTCGATCACTGGTTCCTCCCGTTCGCCTCGCTGTTCATGGTGATGTTCGGCGGATGGGCAATCGGAATGCGCAACATGATCATCTACGAACTGGAGTCCGACTACGCGCACTACCTCGAGGCGCTGGGGGCACCGCGCAAGATGATCCGCCGGTATGCATTCCGCAACGCCGTCCTGCCCCAGATCACTGGCTTGGCGCTTCAGCTCGGCGTGATCATCGGCGGGGCGCTCGTCACGGAGATCGTCTTTGCCTATCCGGGGATCGGCTTCCTGATCCTCCAAGCGATTCAGAACCATGACTTCTTCCTGCTGCAGGGATGTTTCCTGTTCATCATCATCGGCGTCCTGATTGCCAACTTTGCGATCGACGTCGCCTACGTCCTGGTCGACCCGCGGACGAGGGCGGGCATGGAAGGAAAACAGTAAGTAGGCGGCCATGACGAAACCCAAGAAGAACGAGTTCCTCTACTTCGCCCTGCGGAACAACAAGCTGCGGCTCGGCCTCAGTGTCATCCTGTTCTTCATTGCTCTCGCCGTTGTCGGGCCGTGGTTGACCGCTTTCGTACCGCGGCAGTTCGTGGCCCCGGGGCCGCACGCCCCGTCAGCGGAGTTCTGGTTTGGGACGACGAGCTTCGGCGAGGATGTCTTCACGCAGTTCGTCTACGGGCTCCAGGCTGCGTTCATCGTCGGCGTGCTCGGCGGCGGGCTGGGCACCCTCATCGGGATCTTGGTCGGCTTCATCGCCGGCTACCGCGGCGGCCTGCTCGACGAAATCCTGAACATGATGACGAACATCG
Organism: uncultured Thermotogae bacterium; assembly: GCA_964495585.1. Lineage (GTDB taxonomy): Bacteria > Bipolaricaulota > Bipolaricaulia > UBA7950 > UBA9294 > CAZBWD01. Next base: position 3,475 of record CAZBWD010000162.1, on the reverse strand, counting down.
TCCTCGTGGTCCCGTCGCTCGTCGTCCTCTTGATCATCGCCGCCTATCTGAAGGTGCGCGGCCTCATCTTCGAGAGCGTGTTCATCGGGTGTTTCGCCTGGCCGTGGGCGGCCCGCGCCATCCGCGCCCAGACCTTCTCCCTGCGCTCGCGCGACTTCGTCGATCTAGCGCGGCTGAGCGGGGTGAAGCCGCTGCGGATCGTGTTTACGGAGATCGCCCCCAACATGATGTCCTACCTTCTTCTCGTCTTTATCCTCCAGTTCGGCGGGGCGATTCTCACCGCGGCGACGCTTGACTTCATCGGGCTCGGGCCGACCACAGGCATCTCACTTGGGCTGATGATGAACAACGCCGTCCTTTGGGGAGCCTTGATTCTCGGCATGTGGTGGTGGTTCGTCCCGCCGGGGCTCGCCATCACGGCAATCGTCGGCGCGCTGTACATCACGAACGTCGGCCTGGACGAGGTGTTCAACCCCAAGCTGAGGGAGATGTAAGGCCATGAGCCTGGATGTGGAGAACCTGACCGTCACCTACCGGACCCTGCGCGGGGACGTGCGGGCGCTTGAACGCGCGACGTTCCGCGTCGCCGACGGCGAGATCATGGGGCTCGCCGGCGAGTCCGGCTGCGGCAAGACGACGCTCGGTACGAGCCTCACCCTGTTGAAGCCGCCGATGCAGTTCGTCGAGGGGCGGGTGGCGCTCGACGGCGAGGATCTCCCGATCTGGGACATGGAGGCGATGAACGCCTTCCGGTTTAAGAAGGTCTCCGTCATCCCGCAGTACGCGATGAACGCGATGAACCCGACGCGCAAGATCGGCAAGATGGCCTCCGAGCTCCTGCGGGCGAGGCGCGCGGATCACCGGGCCGCGCTGGGCGAACTCCGGCGACGGCTCGACCTAGTGGATCTCGATGCCGGCGTCCTCACGATGTACCCGATCGAACTCTCCGGCGGGATGAAGCAGCGAATGGTGATGGTCCTCTCGACCCTGCTCAACCCGTCGCTGCTCATTGCAGACGAGATCACCTCGGCGCTCGACGTGTCAACCCAGAAGGCGGTGGCCGAGATGCTCGTTGGCTTCCGCGACCGGGAGTTCGTGAAGAGCCTGATCGTGATCACCCATGACATCTCGATCCTCTACCAGATCGCCGACTCGATCCTCGTCATGTACGCGGGGCAGCTCGCCGAGAAGGCCACGACCGAAGCAATCATCCGCGCCCCGCGCCACCCCTACACCAGGCTCCTGATCTCGTCGCTCCCCAAGGTTGGGGTGAAGGTCGCGGAGAAGCGGCTCGCGGGGATCCCCGGCAGCCCGCCGCTGCTTCTCGAACCGCCGGAGGGGTGCCGGTTCCGCGAGCGCTGTCCGGTCGCGTTCGACCGCTGTTTGGAGGTGCCGCCGTTCGTCGAGATCGAGAAAGGCCACTTCATCGCCTGCTGGAAGGAGTCGGTGACCCATGCTTGAGCTCGAACGGATCTCCAAGGCTTACCGGGTGGGCACGTTCGGCGGCCGCCAGCTCCTCGCGGTCTCCGATGTCTCGTTCAACATCGGGGACCGGGAGGTCGTCTCGCTGATCGGCGAGAGCGGCAGCGGAAAGAGCACGATCGGGAAGATGATTCTGCGGCTCATCTCGACGAGCGCTGGCGTGATCCGGTTCAACGGAACCACGATCTCCGGCCTCAAGAAGGCGGCGCTCAAGGAGTACTACCGGAACGTGCAGGGCGTGTTCCAGGACCCGTTCAGTTCGTACAACCCAATCTTCAAGGCCGACCGGGTCTTCCGGATCATTCGCCAGACGTTCTACCCGAGGATCGGGAACGAGGAATGGAAGGAAAAGGTGAACCGCTCACTTGCCGCGGTCGGCCTGAATCCGAAGCACGTCCTCGACAAGTTCCCCCACCAGCTCTCCGGCGGCCAGCTGCAGCGGTTCCTTATCGCTCGCGCACTGCTCCTCGACATCCGGTTTCTCGTCGCCGACGAGATCATCAGCATGCTCGACGCCTCCACGCGGATCGACGTCTTGAACCTGCTCGCCGACCTCAAGTCCCGCGGCCTGTCGATCCTGTTCATCACGCACGACCTGTCCCTGGGCTACTACATCAGCGAGCGCGCGGTGATTCTGTACCGGGGCTCCGTCGTCGAGATGGGAAAGACGGAGGGGATCTTCGACCGCCCGCTTCACCCCTACACGCGGATGCTGATGACGTCCGTCCCGCGCCTGGACAAGAAGTGGGAAGAGGTGAACGCGGAGCTCAAGGCCAAGCAGGCACGCCTCACGACGGGCTGCGTCTACTACGAACGCTGCCCAATGGCCAGCAAGCCCGACGCCTGCAAGAAGGAGCGGCCGGCGCTCCACGAAGCGGAGGTGGACCATCTCGTGGCCTGCTTCCGGAACGGATCAACTTGAGTCCAAGAAGGAGAAGCTTATGCCCAACGTGAAGCTCGTCGGCTCACAGCTGCGGAACATCCCGTGGGAAGAGCGGCCCAAGGCCTGTGAGGACGTCGTCTGGCGCTATTCCGCAAATCCGATCATCCCCCGCGATCTCATCCCCTCATCGAACAGCATCTTCAACTCGGCGGTCGTACCGTATGGCGAGGGATTCCGCGGCGTGTTCCGCTGCGACGATAAGCGCCGCGCGATGCAGCTTCACGCGGGGCACAGCACAGACGGGCTTACCTGGCGGATCGAGAACGAGCGGATCCGCTTCGTGCCAACGGAAGGCACCGAGCCGATGGACTGGCGCTACGGCTACGACCCCCGCGTCTGCCTCATCGAGGACCGCTACGTCGTCACGTGGTGCAACGCCTACGCCGGCTGGCCGACGATCGGCGTGGGGTACACGCACGACTTCGAGACCTTCCACCAGCTGGAAAACGCCTTTCTTCCGTTCAACCGAAACGGTGTCCTCTTCCCGCGAAGGATCGACGGGCGCTTTGCCATGCTCAGTCGACCGAGCGACCGGGGGCACACCCCGTTCGGCGAGATCTACTACTCCGAGAGCCCTGATCTCACCTACTGGGGACGGCATCGTCTGGTGATGCGCCCCGCCGACGGCTGGCAGTCGACGAAGATCGGCGCCGGGCCCGTGCCGATCGAGACAAGCGTTGGGTGGCTCCTCTTCTACCACGGCGTCCTCACGTCCTGCAACGGGTTCGTGTACTCGATGGGCGCCGCCCTCCTCGACCTCGAACAGCCGTGGAAGGTCATCCGCCGCAGCGAGCCGTACCTCCTCCACCCCAAGATGATCTACGAGCAGGTCGGCGACGTACCAAACGTCATCTTCCCGAGCGCCGCGCTCACCGATGCCGCCACCGGCCGGATCACCATCTACTACGGCGCCGCGGACACCGTCACGGGCCTCGCCTTCTGCTTCGTGGACGAGGTTGTCCAGTTCGTCCGCGAGAATTCACTCTAGGCGCGTCGTGCACACCCAGCCGCTGACCGGAGCATGGTCCTTCAGACGGGCCGGAACACAGG
>CAZBWD010000161.1:3061-4317 GCA_964495585.1 uncultured Thermotogae bacterium | reverse complement strand
TCGCAATCCTGCGTGAAAGGGCGCGGTGGAAACCGGTGAAATCGCCCTTGGATCATGTTGAGGGGAGGGATGTGGTATATTCATCTCCCGTCTGATGGTCAGCCATTCGGGCATTCTAGATGACAATCGGGTCGCGGGAGAAGCTTGTTAGGCATTGGTTTCTGGTAGCCGTGATTGCGATATCATCTTCGATTCGGACTCCGAATGCCCTTTCGAGATAGATGCCTGGCTCAATCGTGAAGACCATGCCCGGCTGTAGGATCGTTTTCTCTCCCATGGCAATCCTTGGCGGCTCGTGAACATCTAGTCCCAGACCGTGTCCAGTACCGTGAGTAAAGAACTGTCCGTAGCCAGCTTCCGCTATCACATTTCGGGCCGCTTGATCGACCGCTCCGGCCTCAGCGCCGGAAACAGCAGCTGATCGTGCTGCAGCGTTGGCGGACTTCACGATGTTGAAGATCTCCTTGACCTTCGAGGACATGGGGGCCAGGATGACGGTACGAGTGATATCGGCAGTGTATCCTGCCCATCGAGCTCCGATATCGAAGATGATGCAATCGCCCGGTTCAGTGCAGCGATCAGAAGGCAGGGGGTGCTGCAGCGCCGTTCGTGGACCGGAGACGATGATCGAGTCAAACCCGCGCCCCTCAGCTCCAGCGTGCATCATCTCGATGTCCAGCATGTTGCGGATTTCCTTCTCGGTTTGGCCCGGTTTGAGTTGCTTGATTGTTGCTGCAAGTGCCTGCTCGGTGATCTGGGCGGCCTTTCGCAGCTCCGCGACCTCACTCTCGGTCTTGATAAGGCGGGCCTCGGACAGAAGATGGTCCGCTGCAACAACTGTTGCGTTAGGGGCAGCGGCCTCGAGCAGGTGCAGCTCCTGGTATCGCATGTTGAGTCCAGAGATGCCGATTCGCTTATCGTTCAGGTGTAGTCTCTCTGCGGCCTGCCGAAACGCAGCGGCGTAGGAGATTTCATCCCGCTCGTAAGCCACAAAGTTTGCTTCGTAGGGCATGGCCAACTCAGTTGTGTAGCGTTCAAAGGCCGGCAGGATCAGTAATGGCTTCGCTCCGGCGGACAACCTGAACGAAGGGAAGAACGCAATGGTTGTGAGCAGGTCGACGAAGTGGAAAACACCAGTATGGTAGGCGAAGTCTGCGCCAGGCAACAGAGCACACCAGTCCAGTTCATTCTCTTGAAGCGCCTTAGACAGCCTTGTTATCCGATGACCGTAGTCGTGCATCAATCCCCCCTTGCGA
>CAZBWD010000161.1:0-2961 GCA_964495585.1 uncultured Thermotogae bacterium | reverse complement strand
GTCCTCGAACCGCTCGCGCTGGATGCGCGTCATGTAGAGGACGTCCGCCCGGCGGAGCGCCACTTGGAGGTCGGTGGTCTCGGTGATCTCGCCCTTGGCGTTGCGCACCGCATCCACGATCTCCTTGGGCATCCGAAGCGCGCTAGGGGCGACGAAGAGGAGATGCACCTCGTAGTTGGTGAGGAGCGCCGCCAGCGAGTGCACGGTGCGGCCGTTCTTCAGGTCGCCGGCCAGAGCGATCGTCAGCCCGTCGACGGTTCCTTTTTCCTTTTCGATGGTGTACAGGTCGAGCAGCGACTGGGTGGGATGCTGGCCGGCGCCGTCGCCCGCGTTCAGAACCGGACGATGAGTTGCGGCGGCCGCCTCCTGCGCGGCGCCGATCTGCGGGTGACGCAGCACGATGACGTCGGCGTAGCCCTCGACGGTCTTGATCGTGTCGTGCAGGGATTCGCCCTTCGCTACCGAAGACAACTTGGCCTCGGCCACGCTGATCACCTGGCCGCCCAGGCGCAGCATCGCGGTCTCGAACGACAGCCGCGTGCGGGTGCTCGGCTCGTAGAAGAGGGTGGAGAGGACCTTGCCGCGGAGCACGTCGAGCGGTCGACCCTGATCGAGCGCTGCCTCGTACTCTCTGGCCGTGCGCAGAATGAGATCGATCTCCTCGACGGAGAACTGGTCGGCGCGCAGGACATCCTTACTGCTGAGTCTTTGCATGAGATACCTCCTTGGCGGCGGCAGCCCGGGCGCAATGAAGCGCCTGGGAAAGCCGCGTCACCGCCTGAGTGATTTCCTGCGGTGTGAGCGCGCAGAACGGTACCCGGACGAATCGGGATCCGTCGCCGTCCGCGTAGAATCCTCGTCCGTCGGTGAGTTTCAGGCCTTCTTGCAGCGCGAACCGCGAAAACGCCTCGCCGGGGACATCTTTCGGGAGGTTCAGGCCGAGGAAGAATCCACCCTGCGGTCGGAACCAACCCGCCTCGGGAATCCGCCTGTCGAGTTCCTCGAGCAAGCGCTCGAGCCGCGGGCGATAGAGGTTCTTCAGCCGTTCGATCGCCGCCGGGAGGCGCCCCTGGCTGAGGAACTCGTACACCACGCCCTGAGACAGCATGGCGGGGGTGATATAGGTGTCCTCGGCCTGCCGCGCCACCTGCTCGACGATCGCCTGAGGCGCGATCATCCAGCCGACGCGAAGTCCCGGGCTGATCAGCTTGGAGAAGGACGACATCTGGATTACCCGGTCGGGGGCGAGGTGAAACAGGCTCGGCTCGTCCTGCCCGAAGTAGCGCAGGCGGCGGTACGGAACATCGATCACGAGTTGGATACCGTGCCGTCCCACGAGCTCCACTACCGCCTCGCGCTTGGCCGCGCTGAGCGTGGCGCCGCAGGGGTTCTGGAAGTCGGGGATGAGGTAGGCCAGGCGCGGGGCGTGGACCCGGATCGCCTGTTCGAGCGCGCCCAAGTCGATGCCGTCCTTCTGCAGAGGGACGCCTACTACGCGGGCCCCGGCGTTGCGCAGGGTGGTGATCGCCCGGTCGTAGGTCGGCCGTTCGACGAGCACGGTGTCGCCGGGCACGAGCAGTGTCCGCGCCAGAAGGTCGAACAGCTGGATCGAGCCGTTCCCGATCATTACGCGCTCGACGGGAACACCATCCTCTTTGGCCAGCGCCTCGCGCAGCGGGGTGAACCCGCACACCGGGTGATACTGCAGTAGGGTCGCGCCGTAGCGGCGCAGGGCGGACTGCGCGCAGTCCACGAGGTCGTCGATGGGGAACGACTCTACCGCGGGCACGCCGCGCGTGAGCGGGATGAGAGCAGTCTGTGTTTTCATTCATGGGTCCTTTCTCTAGTGAAGCGCCTTCGGATCGACCGCACCGCTTGCAGTGCGCAGGAAGCGCCCGTCCCCCGGACTTGCCTTGAGCCTGTTGCCTTCGAGCACGATCCGGCCACGCTGCAGGGTGAGGATGGGTCGGCCGAGGACCGAGCGGCCCTCGTAGGCGGTATACGCGGCCCGCGAGTGCTGCGTGGCGTGGGTGATCGTCTCGCGCGCCGCTGGGTCGAACACCACAATATCGGCGTCGCTTCCGACGCGGAGTGCGCCCTTCTTTGAGTACAGGCCGAAGATCTTCGCGGGGTTCTCGCTCACCAGTTGCACCAGACGAACGACGGAAAACCACCCGCCGTTCACCCCGCCGTCATAGGCGAGCCGCAGCATCGTCTCCACCTGGGGGCTCCCGAACGGCGCCGCGAAGAAGTCATCTTCGCGGTGCTTGTCCTTGGCCGCGTGGTCGCTTGCGATCGTATCGAGGGTGCCGTTCGCGAGCGCCTGCCACAGCGCCCGGCGGTCGGATTCCCGGCGCAGCGGCGGCCCGATCTTCACGAGCGGCCCCAGACGCAGGAGGTCCTCGTGGGTCAGTGTGAGATACTGTGGGCAGGTCTCCGCGTAGACGCGGTAGCCGGCGTCGCGCGCGCGGGCCACCTCCGCGATGCCGAGCGCCGCGGTCATGTGCGGAAGGTACAACGGGCATCGGGCGACCTGCGCCATGGCGATCGCCCGGTGGATCGCCTCGGCCTCCAGGATCGCCGGACGCATGTCGAGGAACGCCTCCTTGGCGTCCCGCCCCTCCGCGAGGAACCGATCCTCGAGGTAGTCGGTCGCCAGGCCGTTCTCCGCGTGAACCATCCCCATCCCGCCGGACCGGCCGAGGATGTCGAGGGTGCGCGTCAGCTGATAGTCGTCGGTCATCCATCCGAGCTTGGCGTAGGTCATGAACATCTTGTGCGAGGTCACACCGATCTCGAACGCCGCCGGGATCTCCGCCGACTGCGACTTAGGGTCGAACAGGCCACCGTGGAGGCCGAAGTCGAGGAGCGAGGTCGCCTCGCCCTCCTCGCGGAACCGGTGGAGCGTGTCCAAAAGGCTTGACCCCGGCTTGGCGTACGCGTAGTGGATGAGCGTCGTGA
>CAZBWD010000160.1:0-4349 GCA_964495585.1 uncultured Thermotogae bacterium | reverse complement strand
TGAATCCCTCCTCGTTCAAGTCTTAAGGTGTCCACGAAACCGGGTCAACTCCACAACAACAACCTCCCGTACCCTCCGTCTGTAAGGCGTCATCCGGTGCCTGAACCTGTAGTCGGCCTTGTGCGCCACTCCTCGGCCAGGATGGCGTAGAGGTACTTATCCACCCACACGCCGTCGTGGAAGCAGTTCTTGACGAAATGCGCCTCGCGGCGCATCCCGAGCCGCTCCATCAGGCGCCAGGACCGCCCGTTGTCCGGCGAGGTCTTCGCGAAGAGGCGGTGGAAGCCTTCGACACAGAAGAGGTGGTCGATAAGGGCGGTGGCCGCTTCGGTCGCGTATCCGCGCCCCTCGAACGCCACGCCGAGCGTCCAGCCGATCATGCCCTGCCGTTCGTCACCGATCCGCTGCGTGTTGAAACCGACGTTCCCAATCACGCGTCCGAGCGCCTTTACCTCGACGACGAGCGACAGCCACTTCGTCGCTTCGTCGATCATCATCGTGATCATCGGTGCCCACCACTCGCGCACGCTGTCCGCGGTAAGCTCCCAGCCGATGTTTCTGCGACGGGGCCCGTCGCTCTCGTCGTGCCTTGAGTAGTCAATGATGTCGGGAATATCGTGCGGTTCGAACCGGCGGACGATCAGGCGCGGCGTCTCGAGACGAATCGGTTGCCCTGTCATGGTCGCATTCTACCAGACGCGCCGTTGTAGGCGGATACGACGCCCCGTGATCGGTTCGGTCGAGCTCGGTGAGGCGTCATAGGCATAGGAGATCTTATTCACCTTCTGTGACCGTGCGGTGCCTCCACTCAAACCACTGTCAAGAGCAGTGAGTTGTGAGCCCATGAAGCGATCCGCCGGCGGGCGGAGAGAGGGTGCTATACTGGAGAGCACGGCGAAGCATCTGCCAACACTTGATTGTCGTTGTTTCCCTCGGCTGACCTCAGAAGACACACCCAGATTCAAAAGGGGGGTGACTGTCACCATGCATGACGGCTGGTATTCCCGAGGTCCGCACGGCGGCTCGCACGCTTCATCGTGGCGATTGGCCCTGGCGGCGATCGCCGGTCTCTTGCTTGCCTTGGGGACTTCACTCGGCGCAATGGCGAATGACGGGCCGCTTTCGATCGAGATTGCGGGACGCCTGGTCGAAGGGGAGGACGCGGCGAAACAAATCGAAGTGAGTTGGGCGGTGAGCGGAGGGGCTCCACCCTACGCGATAACCATCCAGGTGACCGATCCACGGGGCGAGAGCAAGGTCCTCGCAGGCGAGGGGGCTGAGGGGTCGCAGCTCATCCCGATCGCCGCTCCCGAAGGGGGGAGCGTGCAGATCGAGGTGAAGGCAACCGACCAGAGCGGGGCGACGGTCTCCGGCTCGACCCACGTTCGAATTCTCCCCGGGGAGCTAAAACAGCCGGTGCCCGCACCGAAGGGATGCAGCGACTTCCTGTTCTCGACGGAGGAAGACTTCGTCACCTTCGGCCCGCTTCCCCCGGACGGAAACCCGATCATCTCCGATGGGGACCTCCTGGGACTCGAGTGCGTCGTGTGCGCGCGGAACCGGGAGCTCCTGAAGGCGTTCGACGTCGCCGAGGACCTCGGCCTCGATGCAGTGGACGTCCTGTCTTGGGACAGGTCGCTCATTGCGTTCTCAACGGAGTTGGACAGCCCGCACGGCAACTTCAAAGCGGGCGATCTCCTGTTCACCAACGGCGCGATCATTCCCAACAGCGCCCTTCTCGCCGCGTTCGGCCTGTCGTGGATCGACCTTGGTCTCGACGCGGTGCACTTCGTGGGGAAGGAGGAATCCCTGGTCGCCTTTGCTGCCGAAGCGCTGAAGATGGGGCGAACGTATTGGGAGCAACCCTCCGCGCTGCAGGGGGCGCTGCGCCAGTACGGTCTCGATATCTGGTTCTCTACTGAGGGGACGGAGCGGATCCCCGGACGGCCGCCGTTCCTGGACGGTGACCTCCTTTCGGCGCGCGACGGCACGATTGTCGCGGCGAATGCCGTCCTGTTGCCGGCGAGCGTTCCCGCGGGGATTCCGCAGCGCGGGGTCGACTTCGGCCTCGACGCCGTGACGGGCAATCGAGATGGAAAGCGCGAAGGCATAAGGTTCTCCACCGAGATCCTTCATAAGGGAGACCTGTCCTTCACGGACGGTGATGTGCTTCTGATCGGAAATGGCATCCTGATGAGAAACGGTGACTTGATCCGATGTTTCGAGCCCAAGGCGTTCGAACTCGGCCTCGATGCGTTGTTCATCAACCCCTCGGCGCGGCTTGCGACCGGGGGCGACGTGGGCCTACCGGGTATCGACGAAGAGAGTAGCCCGGAAACGTGACGAAGGCCCACAAGAAGGAGGAGAACATGAGAGGGATAGCAAGTGCCACTGTGTTGCTGCTTGTGGCGATCGCCGCTCTTGTGGCGCTCCCCGCCTCGGGCCAGATCGGCCCGGATGGGTTGAAGTACTGCCACGGCGTCGCCTTCTCGACCGAAGAGGACTTCGTGACTCAGGGTCCCGAACCGGCGGACGGGAACCCGATCATCTCGGATGGGGACCTGCTGGGTCCCGAATGTGTCGTCTGCGCACGAAACGCCGACCTGCTGAAGCAGTTCGATGTGAACGAGGATCTGGGACTCGACGCCGTGGACATCCTCAGTGTCGAACGATACCTGGTGGCGTTCTCCACGGAACTCGACAGCCCGCACGGCAACTTTGGGGCGGGCGACCTCCTGTTCACCAACGGCGCAGTCATCCCCAACAGCGCTCTTCTCGCCGCGTTCAACCTGTCGCAGGTCGACCTCGGCCTCGATGCCGTGCACTTCGTTGGGGACATCGACCAGATCGTGCGGTTCGTGGACTACGCCCAGAAGATGGGACGGGACTACTGGACCAGGGGAGGCTCGCTCCAGGCGGCGCTGCGGCAGTATGGGATCGACATCTGGTTCTCGACCGAAGGAACGAGTCCGGTGCCGCAGAAGCCGGCGTTCCTCGACGGCGATCTGCTCTCGGCCCGCGACGGCAGATCATCACGCCAAACGCCGTCCTGCTCCCGGTGAACGTTCCCGCGGGCATTCCGCAGCGCGGGGTCGACTTCGGGCTCGACGCCGTGAGCGGCGGTCGAGATGGAAAGCGTGAAGGGATTGAATTCTCCACGGAGACCCTGTACGACGGGGAGCCGGCCTTCACGGACGGCGACGTTCTGAAGATCGGTGACGGTGTGGTGTGGACCAACTCCGCCCTGGTCCGCTGCTTCGAGCCCAAGGCGGATTTCTTCGGGCTCGACGCGCTATCCATCGCGCGCGAGGGCGTCACGCTGCAGCCGCAGATCACGCACTTCAACCAGGTCGCGGTCGCGGACATCAGCGGGCTCGGGCTCGCCTACAGCCTGCAACAGCCCTTCGGCCAGTGGATCCAAATCCACGGCTACATTCCCGATGACGTAGATGCGTTTCGTGTGGTCTACTGCAGCGCCGCCTCGTGGCCGTGCAGCGCAACGGATATCGACGGGATCGAAGTCATGCCGACGCAGAACTGGTACGTGAGTTGTGCGGATGGCATGGGCGGCTGTACATCCGACTGCCATTGGTATTCCGATTCCGATGGCTGGTTCGACGCAGCGACCTATCGCGCCCTTCGAAACTGCACTCCGGACCTGCCGCTCACCATGTGGTACTCGGCCGCGGCACCCAACTCGGAGGGGCTCTATGTCGTGTGGCTCGAGGTTCGGCGCGGCGCGACCGTCGACCGCGAGATGTTCAACCACTACATCCAGCTTGACAACACCGCTCCGCAGGACCTGGACCTCGGTCCGAAGTTTGGCAATCCCTGCGGTGAGTTCGGGCCGGCCGACATGCCGATGATGGTCCAGGGCCATTTCTTCGACGCGCACTTCGGCCGCTACAAGCTCGTCCTCTTCGGCGGCGATCCTCTGGGGATCAAGGACTACGGCTACATCGCTCACGGCGACGACCCGTTCGACAACGTGGGTCCCACGGGGACGGGTCCGGGCCTGGTCGACCTGCACACCGTGAACGTCAACGATCTTCCCGCCACATCGATCGACGATTGCGCGTACTCCACCAGCCTTCACACCTGGGATCGGACCATCCGCGGCTACAAGTTCGACGCGCCCAACGACGATCGCCCGATCTGGACGGATGGGTGGTACTCGTGGTTCGCGTTCACGTTTGACTACACGCCTTAGGGGGTAACCGGCGGCGATCGAAGGACAGGGAACGGAGCCCCGCCGTGAGGCGGGGGAGCGATCCGTGCGTGGGGGCTCGGGAGGTGACGACCTCCCGAGCCTCGCCATTGGGGTTGCCTCGGCAGTTGGAGGACAATAC
>CAZBWD010000159.1:0-4406 GCA_964495585.1 uncultured Thermotogae bacterium | reverse complement strand
GTCTACACCTGGGACGCGGGTGCCTACGCCGACTACGGCGTCAACATCGGTCGCGCCGCGGCCTACGCCGGGGCCGGGCCGTACGCGATCGACCACTGCGCGATCGACTCCTACGTCGTCTACACGAACAAGGTCTACGGGACCGCCTACCGGGGCTTCGGCCACCTCGAGGTCCTGTGGGGGATCGAGCGGGCGGTCGACCTGCTCGCCCACCGGCTGGGGATCGATCCGTTCGAACTGCGGATGAAAAACCTCCTGCGGGAGGGGGACGAGACGATCACCGGAGAGACGATCACCGCGGGGCACGGCCGACCGGACCGGTGCCTGGAGGCGGTCGCGCAGGCGATCGGCTGGGGGGAGCGGTCCGCCTCGCCGGACCCCCGAAAGGCACGTGGCAAGGGGCTCGCCGTCCTGCACAAGGCGCCCGCGATGCCGACTTACACCTCCTGTGGGGCGGTGATCAAGCTCAACGAGGACGGGTCAGCTGACGTCCTGGTCTCGGGGGTCGACTACGGGCAGGGGACCTACACCACCCTACGGCAGATCGCCGCGGAGGAGCTGCATCTCCCGATCGACGCGGTACACGTCACCTGGGACTGCGACACCGCTTTCTCGCCCTACGACTGGCAGACGGTGGCGAGCCGGTTCGCGTTCATGGGGGGAAACGCGGTGATCCAGGCGGCACGGGACTGCCTGGCCCAGCTCGTGGCCACGGCCGCCCTCGCCCTGGGGACGACGCCGGAGCGGATCGCCTGCGAGGCGGGAGAGGCGTTCGCCGTGGAGGCGCCGGATCGCCGGATTCCCTATGCCCGGCTCGCCCTGGGCTACACCTTCCCCAACGGGAACAGCGTCGGCGGTCCGGTCATCGGGCATGGCCGCTACATCGCCCACGGGCTGACGCACCTCGACCTGGAGACCGGACAGGGGCACCCCGCCCTCTTCTGGACCTACGGGGCGCACGCCGTGGAGATCGAGGTGGACCGCGAAACCGGCGAGGTGGAGGTGTTGAAGGTCGTGACCGCACTCGACGCGGGCAAGGTCCTGAACCCCGCCCTCGCGCACGGTCAGGTGGTTGGCGGAGTGGTCCAGGGGCTCGGATCGGCGCTCTACGAGGGGTTCGTGTTCGACGGGTCAGGGCGGCTCTTGAACCCGTCGTTCACCGATAGCAAGATCCCCACCATGAAGGATATCCCCCGCGAGATCCGGCCGATCTTCCTCGAGACCCCGCAGCCGGACGGGCCGTACGGCGCGCGCGGCGTGGCCGAGCACCCGATGATCGCTGTGCCCTCGGCGATCGGAAACGCACTTTACGACGCGGTCGGGATCGAGCTGCGCACGCTCCCACTCACGAGCGAGCGGATCCACCGCGCGATGCGGGAGCAGGAGGCGCGCCGATGAGGTCGATCACCGTCGAACCGGAGCGCTACTTCGATTCCGTCTTCCTCCTGCGCGTCACCCGGGCCCTGAAGGCGCTGCCCGGGATCGACGAGGCGGTCGTCGCCCTGGCGACACCGAGCAACCTGGAGCACCTTTCGCGGGTCGGCTTCGCCGCGCCCGAGGGCACCGGCGCCGGGCCGAACGACCTCGTGGTGGCGGTCGACGGCGTATCCGAGGAGGCGATCGCCGCGGCACGGGCCAGGCTCGTGGAGCTCCTCGAAGCACGCAGCGCGCCGCAAACGGAGGAGGCCGCCCGGCCGCGGAGCCTCGCCGCGGGGGTGCGGGTCCTGTCCGGTGCAAACCTCGCCCTCGTCTCGGTGCCCGGGGCGTACGCCGCGCGTGAGGCGCATGCGGCGCTGCGCCTGGGGCTTCACGTCATGCTGTTCTCGGACAACGTCTCCGTGGAGGACGAGATCAGCCTGAAGGACGAGGCGATCGGCCGGGGACTGCTCATGATGGGGCCGGACTGCGGGACGACAATCCTGAACGGGGTCCCGCTGGGGTTCGCCAACGCCGTGCGACACGGACGGATCGGGATCGTCGGGGCGTCGGGGACCGGGATCCAGGAGGTCTCCTGTTTGATCCACCGCTTCGGCGGTGGGATCTCCCAGGCGATCGGGACCGGCGGCCGCGACCTCTCCGAGCCGGTCGGCGGGCGGATGACGCGCCTCGCGATCGCAGCGCTCGCCGGGGATCCGGCGACCGACGCGATCGTCGTCGTCTCCAAGGCACCGGCACCGAAGGTCGCGAAGGCCGTCCTCGACGCGCTGCGCGCGGTCGGGGTGCCCGCGGTCGTCCACTTCGTCGGCGAGGAAGGCCACAAGGCGCAGGGGAAGGTCATCTTCGCCGATAGCCTCGCCGCGGCCGCGGGCCTGGCGTGTGAGGCGGTCGGGATCCCGGCGCCGTCCGGTGGCGAGCCCGCGCCGTCGCGTGAGGCGGGCGGTGACACAAGCAGCAAGCGCCTGGTCGGGTTCTTCTGCGGCGGGACCCTATGCCAGGAGACGTGGACCCTCCTCACGCGGGCCGGACTTCGGGTCGGGTCGAACGTCGTCCCGGACGAGCGCGCGCGGCAGGCCGCGGAGAGCGAGGGGGGACACGTCCTCTTGGACCTCGGGGAGGACCGGTTCACCGTGGGCCGACCCCACCCGATGATCGAGCCGTCGCTGCGCGACGAGCGGGTCGCCGCCGCGGGGGAGGACCGCTCGGTCGCCGTCGTCCTCACCGACCTCGTCCTCGGCTACGGCGCGCACCTGGACCCCGGGACGAGCCTGGCGCGCGCGGCGGCCCGCGCGATTGCCCGGGCGGAGGCGGACGGCCGGCGGCTCGCCGTCGTCTCCTCGATCACGGGGACCGATCTCGACCCCCAGGGATACGACCGGCAGAAGGCGGCGCTCGAGACGGCGGGGGTGCGGGTCGCCGAATCGAACGCGGGGGCCGCCCACCTCGCGCTTCGCCTCCTTCGGAGGTCGAACCGTGGCTGAGCCTGGGCGGATCCGGGACCTGTTTGAGGAGGAGCTTCGCGTCGTCAACGTTGGTCTTGCGGACTTCGCGCAGACCCTCGCCGCGGTCGGTGCTCGGCACGTCCACGTCGACTGGCGCCCCCCCGCCGGGGGAGACCCGGAGCTCATCGTGCTCCTCGACCGGCTGCGGGATGAGTCCGGCGAGGGGTGGGCCGAACCGATCGCCGTGGCGAACCGCGAGGCGGTCGGCCGGCTCCTGCGGGCGCGGCCGACCGCTCTCGGCATCGGGTCCGCCGGTGAGGTCATCCCGGGGATGACGAGAAAGACGATCCTCCATGCCGGGCCACCGGTCGCCTGGGAGGCGACGTGCGGCCCGCTGCGCGGCGCGGTGATCGGCGGGCTCCTGTTTGAGGGCCTGGCGGCCGACGAGGAAGAAGCGGTTCGGCTCGCGGCCTCCGGCGAGATCACCTTCTCGCCCTGCCACCACCACGCGGCGGTCGGGCCGATGGCGGGGGTCATCACCGCGTCGATGCCGGTGTGGATCGTGGAGAACACGACCTTCGGCAATCGCGCCTACTGCACGCTGAACGAGGGGCTGGGCAAGGTCCTGCGCTACGGGGCGTACGGGCCGGAGGTCCTCGCGCGGCTCTCCTGGATGCGCGATGAGTTCGCCCCGATCCTCCACGCGGCGCTTGCGGCGCACGGCCCGCTCGACCTGAAGCGGCTGATCGCCCAGGCCCTGCAGATGGGGGACGAGGGACACAACCGCAACCGTGCCGGGACCTCGCTTCTCGTCCGCGAGCTCGCCCCACACCTGGTCAGCCTCGACGTCGAGCGGGCCCGGCTGCGGAAGCTGTTCGCGTTCCTGGACGGGAACGACCACTTCACCCTCAACCTGACGATGCCCGCCGGGAAGTGCTCCCTGGACGCGGCGGCCGGGATTCCGGGCTCGTCGCTCGTCACGGTGATGAGCCGCAATGGCACGCAGTTCGGGATCCAGGTCTCCGGGATGAACGGCCGGTGGTTCACCGCCCCGGCCCCGCGTGTCGAGGGGCTGTACCTGCCGGGGTTCACCGCCGCGGACGCCGCGCCGGACATCGGCGACTCGGCGGTCACGGAGACCGCGGGTTACGGCGGGTTCGCCATGGCCGCCGCCCCGGCGATCATCCAGTTCGTCGGCGGCAGCCCGCAGCAGGCGATCGCGCTCACGAAGGAGATGTACGAGATCACCCTCGCTGAGAACGACGCCTACCAGATCCCGGCCCTGGGGTTCCGCGGGACCCCGACGGGGATCGACGTCCTGCGGGTCGCCGACACGGGGATCGTCCCGACGATCAACACGGGGATCGCCCACAAGGACTCCGGTGTGGGGATGGTCGGGGCGGGCCTGGTCACCCCGCCGATCGCCTGCTTCCGTGCGGCCGCGCGGGCGCAAGCCCGGGAGATCCTGGAATAAACACAAAAGAGGCCCCAAGAAGCGGATAGCTCTGACGATGCCGCGTTCCAACG
>CAZBWD010000158.1:0-4475 GCA_964495585.1 uncultured Thermotogae bacterium | reverse complement strand
CGCAGGGCGACCATGCCCTGGGCGGTGTTGACTTCGACCGGAAGATCGTGGAGAAGGGGATCTACCCGGCGGTCGACCCGCTGCAGTCGAACTCGACGATGCTCGACCCGCGCAGCATCTCCCATGAACACTACCGGGTCGCCCAGGAGACCCTGCAGATGCTGCAGCGCTACGAGGACCTGCGCGACATCATCGCCATCATGGGGATGGACGAACTCTCCGAGGAGGACAAGCTGACCGTGCGCCGGGCCCGCAAGGTGCAGCGGTTCATGAGCCAGCCGCTCTTCGTCGCCGAGCACTTCACCGGTCGTCCCGGTGCCTACGTCAAGCTCGAGGACACGGTCAACGGGTTCGCGAAGATCGTCGACGGTGAGCTCGACGATGTCCCGGAGCAGGCGTTCTACATGGCGGGGACGATCAACGACGTGCTGGAGAAGGCGAAGAAGGCGCCGGAGGCCGCGGAAGAGGAGTCGCCTTCGCAGGCGGGCGACGCGACATGAACCTCTTCCGCTTCGTGCCCGAGCGGCTGAGGCGGCGGATGTTCCGCTACACCCCGGCCGGGTTCCCGGATCCGCAGTCCTGTGGGACGTTCTACGACGTCCGGCACACCGTCTTCCCCGGCAACGAGATGATGATCCTCGAGTACTCCGGCCGGGCGGCGCAACAGTGCCTGTTCGCGCGGGCGACCCGGTTGCTCGCCCCGCAGGGCAGGGTCCTCGACCTGGGCTGCGGCCTGGGACACCTCGTCGACTACTTCGATGAGGAAGGCCATCCGTACGAGACCTACCACGGGATCGACGTCAGCGCGCGCATGGTGGAAGCGGCGCGACGATCGCACGCCGGGGACGATGCGGTCTTGTTCGAACACCGCGACATCCTGGCCCGGCCGCTCGAGCGGGACGATTTCGACACCGGCTACATCCTGAGCGTCCTCGGCTACCCGATCGGGAACGACCCGATGAAGGCGATGATGGCGATCATCGAGGGGACGCTCTCCGCCTGCCGCGTGGGGATCGTCTTCTCCCACCTCGCCGCCGGTCGCAAGCAGGGCCTGCGGTTCACCACCGTGCCGGAGGAAGTGGCCGCGCGGTGCGAGAAGGCGTCCCACGTCACGGCGCAGATCGACGATGACGGAGTCGATTTCACGTATCTTCTCGCCCTGCGGCACGCAGCGGGCGGTTTAGCGGATCCTGATTGACGTCGGCGAACTGAGTTCCTATAATCTTCACGGCTTGGCGGCGTAGCCAAGTGGAAAGGCAAGGGACTGCAAATCCCTGATTCAGCGGTTCGAATCCGCTCGCCGCCTCACGCTTCTAGGGTGGTTAGCTCAGCTGGGAGAGCGCATGCTTGACGTGCATGAGGCCAGAGGTTCGAGTCCTCTACCACCCACTATCCATTGCGGACGGTTCGGTCCAACCTAAGCCCTGTTTGAGACGACATACGGAGGTGCACGGATGCAGCGCGCATGGGAACTGATCAAACCGTACCTCGACATGGACGAGCTCGTCGGCATCTATGTCGTGGGGTCCTCGACGCGGCCGTTCCGCGACGCGCTCTCCGACTACGACATCGAGGTCGTCGTGGAGGATGCGACCTATGATGCTCTTCCCGACGAGAAGCGACACGTCTTCGTGATCGATGAGGGACCTCCCCGGCGGGTCGACCGCGAGTTCTACCTCCGGCCATGGAGCGAGTTCGCGGCGCTCCTGGAAAGCCCGCTCGATTTCTACCACTACCCCTACCAGCACGCGGTGATCCTGCACGACCCGAGCGGCCGCGTGAGCGACGTGGCCCGCCGGCTGGCCGAGTTGCCCGAGGCGGTGCGGGCGGTCCGCCTGCGCGTCCACTACCTGGAGTTCCTGTTCGCGATCGGCCGGGCGCGCAAGACCTTGGAGCGAGGCGGCGACCTGAACCTCCGGCTGCTCCACGGTGAGGCGCTGGCCGCGCTGGTGAAGCTCCTGTTCCTGCTTTACGGCTCGTGGCCGGCGACCCCTCACTGGACGCAGCAGGAGCTCGCGCTCGTCGGGGTGCCCGATGCGTTTGTGGCGCGGATCAATCACGCGTTCACCGCCCCGACGAGCGAGGAATTCTCCGTGCTCACCGAATCGGTGAAGGAGACGCTTGTGGCACACGGTGAGACCTTCCACCAGGATCCGCTGGCGCTGATGCGCTGGGCGTACCTCACGGTGGAGGGTAAACAGGCGTTCCACACCTGGGGTGGACGCTGACCGATTCTGCCTCTTGGGGCGCAGGCGGAAAGCCGTTCATCGAGTCTGTAGGGTTCATGGGTTCGTAGAGTCGCGACCGTGGACAGCTGTCGGGAGCAAGCCCCGCCGCTACGAAAACCCGGCTGGGGTGTCGCGTTGCACCTTGCCTGCCCTGTGGAGTCCTACTCAACAGGGGTGTGCGACGCTGGTTCAGTTCACTGTCTTGCCGCCCGCTGCAGGCCGGATTCCCCGTCTCACAACCCGATCAGGAACCGGGCGAGCGCCTTCGCATCCTCCTCATCAACGTCGCCATCCCCATCGATATCCGCTTGCTCTTCTTGTTTCGAGGTCGGTTCGATCACCCCGCAGGCGATCTGCTGGCAGAGGCGCACGTCGAGGATCGTGAGCGCGCCGTCACCGTCGACGTCGCCGGGGCCGAGGAGGACCGTGAGCGTGCGGCTGGTCCTGTCGGTCAGGCCGTCGTCGTCGGTCACCACGAGGACGACCGAATAGGTCCCGGGCTCTCGGAAGCGGTGCGTGGGACTTGGATCGTCCGAGGTGGCACCGTCTCCGAACCGCCAGGACCGGCCGGTGATTTCCCCATCCTCGTCAGTGGATCGGCAGACGAAGGCGACCGTGTCCCAGACCGTGGGTGCGCTCGGGGCGATGTCGAACGCGGCCTGCGGGGGCGCTTGCGCCAGGACGATGACCTGATCCGCATCGCTCCCGTCGTAGGTGTCGCCGACCAGGAGGTCCACGACGTACTCCCCGAGGCGGTTGGCGACGAACGTCGGCTGCACGGTGTCGGCGCCCGAGAGTGCGGCGCTGCTCCCCGCCGGTCGCGAAGCGAACGACCACGCGTAGGTCAGTGGGTCACCGTCGGGGTCGGATGAACGCGAGCCGTCGAGGTGCACCGTATCACCGATGAGAACCATCTGGTCCTTGCCGGCATTCGCGATCGGACGAGTGTTTGTGGCGGAGTTTCGAGCCCTGGGCGTGCCGTTGATCGGGACGCCGCCCGCATCGAGCCCGGTCCGCGCGAGCGAGGGATCGTTGCACCTCCAATTGCTGGCGACATCGCCGGGCGAGAGCGGGTTCACCCGCTCCATGGTGATGTAGTCAGGGGCTGCTTTGCCGGCGAACCAGTCGCCGATCGCCTGATTTGCGACATCGATCACGGTCCCCAGTCCATCGTAGAGGATCAGCTGACCGGGGGAGGTGTTGTTCATGCCGATCGTCGCGTCCCAGATGTCGACGAGGCTTGCGGCTCCGTTGGTGATGTCTTCCTTGTGATTGGCGTAGACGAGGTAGCCGTGCGCGGGGACGAACCAGGTAGCGTGGCCGTTCGCCGCGGAGAAATCGAGCGCCTCCCCGGTGTCCGCCCCGAAGATCGACCAGCCCTCGAGATCGATCGGATGATCGGTAGTGTTGTACAGTTCGATCCACTCATCGCTTGTGCTCGCCTGCGTCCCCATCCAGGCCACCTCGTTGATCACGATATCCCCGGCTGTGGCGGCGAGAAGTGGAGGTGAGGAACAAACGAGGAACAGGCCGACGAGTGCCGCGACGCCCGCTGCACGATGGAACCGCAACCGCGTTGAGAAATCGAGGTCGCGGGCGCCGTGCCCTTGTTTGAGACGTAGGATCACCTGACCACCGCCAAGAGAAGAAAGATGATGACCCTCACTATACTCCAGTTAGCGCATAAGATTCAAGGGGATCGAACATCTGCTGGCATGGGATTGGCGGTTCACGCCCGGGCGTCTTGCCGCTTCCTGTGAGGCTCTGTATACTTCGTGCAGTTCATTTCGACCTCTTGGGAAGGGAATCGTGCCATGACACACCGGGTGGGAATCCGACGGGAGGATATGTACGCGTGGGAGCGGCGCACACCGCTTATTCCTTCCGATGCGGGTGAGCTTGCGCGGGACCACGGTCTTGAGCTTGCCGCGCAGTCGTCCCCCAAGCGGGTCTTCCCGGACGAGGACTACCGTCGGGCCGGTGTCGAGGTCGTGGACGAGCTTTCCTCGTGTCCGGTCATCTTCGGGGTCAAGGAGATCCCGATCCCGGTTGTCGAACAGGGGAAGACCTATGTCTTCTTCTCGCACACGGTCAAGGGGCAGTCGTACAACATGCCGATGCTCCGCAGGATCCTCGAGCTTAACTGTACCCTGATCGACTACGAGAAGGTGACCGATGCCGCGGGTCGGCGGCTGATCTTCTTCGGCAACTACGCGGGCCTAGCCGGGGTGATCGAGACCCTGTGGG
>CAZBWD010000157.1:0-4479 GCA_964495585.1 uncultured Thermotogae bacterium | reverse complement strand
TTACGGACCGCAAAGGACTTCCACCTCCTGGTTACATGACATGCCTGGCGCACGAGGAAAGGGCCGATCCGCTTTGGGACCGGCCCTCGTGTTGATCTTCGTAAGAGGTCAGGTGATGACGGTCACGTCCTGTGCCTGTGGCCCCTTCTCGCCCTGGGCCACCGTGAACTCCACCCGTTGTCCCTCATCCAGGGAACGGTAGCCCGCCCCGCGGATGGCACTGAAGTGCACAAAGATGTCCTCACCCGCATCGCGCTGGATGAAGCCATACCCTTTGGTGTTGTTGAACCACTTCACCGTGCCGGTTTCACGTTCTGCCATACTCCGTCACCTCCTTGCTGTGACGCATGCTTCGAGGCAGAACGTTCGATCACACCTACAAAAGGAGTCAAGAACGACTGCCGTCCATGTGGAAATCTAGCACGCGCCTCCCCGCTTGTCAAGGAAGAAAGGAGAATGTGAGAAGTCCGGGTTGCGCTCCCACCGGCGGGTGGCGCATACTGAAGGAGGGCAGGAAGGGAGGCAGGAATGGGTGAAAACAACGGGGCGGTGGAGCGCGGGCGACGCAAGATCGACTGGGCCGCCTCCCACATGCCGCTGCGTGCGCAGCTGCGGGAGCGGTTCGAAACGGAGCGGCCGTTTTCCGGGCACCGCATCGGGATGAGCATCCACCTCGAGGCGAAGACCGCCTGCCTGGCGATCCTCCTGCGCGACGGCGGGGCGCGGGTCGCGGTCACCGGGAGCAACCCGCTCTCCACGCAGGATGACATCGCTTCGGCGCTTGCGGAAGAGGAGGGGATCGTCGTCTTCGCCCGCCACGGGGTGAGCGATGCACAGTACACGCAGCACCTGAAGCAGGTCCTCGCCACGCAGCCGGACCTGATCCTCGATGACGGCGGAGACCTCGTCGGCCTATTGCACGCCGGGACCCCTGGCGAGGTGATCGGCGGTTGCGAGGAGACGACCACCGGGGTCCACCGCCTGCGGCGGCTCGACCGCGACGGCGCGCTGCGCTTCCCGATGTTCGCGGTGAACGACGCGCGGATGAAGTTCCTGTTCGACAACCGCTACGGCACGGGCCAATCGGTCTGGGACGGGATCATGCGCTCGACGAACCTCCTCGTGGCTGGGAAGTCCGTCCTCGTGGCCGGCTACGGCTGGTGCGGCCGGGGGATCGCGCTGCGGGCCCGGGGGCTGGGTGCGCGGGTCACGATCAGCGAGGTCGAGCCGGTGTGCGCGGTCGAGGCGGTGATGGACGGGTTCGACGTCCGGCCGCTCGCCGAGGCGATCCGCGGCGCCGACCTTCTCGTGACAGCGACCGGCTGCAGCGGCGTGGTCGCGGAGGAGGCGCTGCGGCAGGCAAAGGACGGCCTGCTCCTCGCCAACGCCGGGCACTTCGACGTCGAGATCGATAAGCCGGCCCTGGCGCGGCTCGCCGTCTCGTCCTGCGAGGCCCGCCACGGGATCGAGGGGTTCACCCTCGCGGATGGTCGGCGGCTCTACCTGCTCGGGGAGGGCCGGCTGGTCAACCTCGTGCTCGGGGACGGGCACCCGGTGGAGATCATGGATATCTCGTTTGCGGTTCAGGCGCTGACCCTCGAGCACATCGTGAAGCACGCACCGTTTTCCCCCGCGCTCTACGCGGTGCCCCCGGCGATCGACGAGCGGGTGGCGCGGATGAAGCTTGCCGCGCTCGGCCTGCGGATCGACACCCTGACGCCGGCCCAGTCCGCCTACCTCGAGTGAGCCCGAGCGGGTAAAATAGCGCAGAAGCGAGGTGAGGAAGCGTGAAGAGACGTTCTACGGCCGGGCGGGCGCTGACCGTCCTGGTCCCCGTCATCATCCTGTTGTTCACGTTTGGGGTTGGGGGAGCGCAGGAGACCAGCCTGGACCTGTTCTCCCCCCTCTCCCAGCTCTACCAGACGATCAAGGCCTACTTCTACCAGCCGGAGCGGTTGAACGACCAACAGGCGCTCTACGGCGCGATGAAGGGCCTGGTCGGTCAGCTCAACGATCCGTACAGCGAGTTTCTCGACCCGACGCAGAGAAAGGATTTCGAGGCAAGCCTGAACGGTGAGTTCACCGGCGTAGGGATCGAGATCACGATCAAGGGCCACGTTCTGACGGTCATCGCCCCGCTCGCGGGCACGCCGGCTGAGCAGGCGGGGATAAAGGCAGGGGACCAGATCCTGGCGATCGATGGGAAGTCGACCGAGGGGATCACCCTCACCGAGGCCTCGACGCAGATCCGCGGCAAAGAGGGCACGACGGTCACCCTGCGGGTCCGCCACCCGGACGGCTCCGAACAGGACATCCCGATCGTGCGCAGCCAGATCACCGTGCAGTCGGTCACGAGCAAGCTGGTCGACGACGGCCGCATCGCCTACATCCACCTGTCCCGGTTCGACGAGCACGTCGTCCTCGGGCTCGACAAGGCGCTCACGAGCTTCAACCTCAACGCGCTCGACGGGATCATCCTCGACATGCGCAACAACCCGGGCGGATTGCTCACCGCCGCGATCTCGGTCTCCAGCCGGTTCGTGGACAAGGGGATCGTCGTCTCCACCAAGAGCCGTGTCTCCGGCGACCAGTCGTACTGGTCGACCGGGAACACGATCCCCGACCTGCCGCTCGCTGTCCTGGTCAACGGGGGGACGGCGAGCGCCGCCGAGATCGTGGCCGGGGCGATCCGCGACCACGACATGGGGGTCCTGATCGGACAGAAGACCTTCGGCAAGGGCGTCATCCAGCAGCTGTTCGACTACCGCGACGGCTCGGCGCTGAAGCTGACGACCGGCGAGTACACCACGCCGGATGGGCACGTCGTGCAAGGGGTGGGGCTCACCCCGGACATCGTCGTCCCCGACAACGGCGATCCGGTCACCGTCGCGACATCGTGGATCGAGGCGCACGCCGGACAGCGGATGCCGCTCCCCGTCGGGAGTTCGACCGGCCAGTGAGGGTTTCCGTTCTCGGTGCCGGAGGATGGGGAACGGCGTTCGCCCGGATGCTCGCGCTCGCCGGACACGGGGTGACGTTGTGGGCCCGTAACCCGGACACCGCACAGGCGCTCGACCGGAGGCGGGAGAACCGGCCCTACCTTCCGGGGGTCGAGCTGCCCCGTGAGCGGCTGGCAATCACATCGAACCTTGCTCGAGCGATGGCCTGCAAGACGGTGGTGCTTGCGGTCCCCTCGTTCGCGATGGCGGGACTTGTCGAGCGGATCGCCCCGCTGTCCGATCCGGGCAGGGTGTTCATCAGCCTGACCAAGGGGCTCGACCGCGCCTCCCGGCGGACGATGTCGGAGCTCATCGCTGCGGGCGCGGCCTGCCGCGCGATCTTCGCGCTTTCCGGACCCAGCCACGCCGAGGAGGTCGGCAAGGACATGCCGACGGCCGTCGTCCTGGCGGGACCGGCCCTCAAGCTGGGAGCGGACCTGCAGCACGCCATGGCCACCCCACGCTTCCGGATCTACCTCACGGACGACATCCGGGGGGTGGAACTCTGTGCGGCGCTCAAGAACATCATCGCCCTGGCGAGCGGCGTCTCCGACGGGTTGGGGTTCGGGGACAATAGCCGCGGGGCGCTGATCACACGGGGGCTCGCGGAGATGGTCCGCTTCGGCCACTGCTTCGGGGTGAGACAGGAGACGCTGTTCGGCCTCTCCGGCCTCGGGGACCTTGTCGCGACCTGTACGAGCGACCACAGCCGCAACCGGCGGGTCGGGTTTCGGCTGGGTAGGGGCGAACGGCTTGCCGCGATCCTGTCAGGGATGAAGATGGTCGCCGAGGGGGTGTACGCCACGCGGGTCGTCTACGAGATGGCTCAAGAGCAGGGCGTCGAGATGCCGATCACGGAGGCGGTCTGGCGCCTGCTCGACGGGAAGGTCGATCCGGCCCGGCTCGTGGACGAGATCATGACCCGCGAGCCGAAGCGGGAGGGGATCTGAAGGGATCGATGAGCGGGTACGATGTGGGGGTGGTCGGCGGCGGTCCGATCGGGGCGGTCGCCGCACAGGCCGCGGCACGGGTCGGGGCCCGCGTCCTCCTCGTCGAGAGCGGGGACGGGTCCGGCGAGCCGGCGCGGTGCGCCGGCCTGGTCAGCCCGCGCGCCTTCCAGGCGCTCGGCGGTCCGAGCGGCTGCGTCCTGCGGGAGATCCGGGGCGGGACCCTCTGGGCGCCGGGGGGGAGGACGCTTCACCTGCGCGCTCAGGAGACGAAGGCGCTGATCGTCGACCGGGCGTGGCTCGACCGGGAGCTCCTCGCGGCGGCGACCGACGCCGGGGTCGAGGTCCGGACCTGGACCAGTGCCGTTGGTGCCCGGCAAGGTGTCCTGGAGATCGAAGCCGACCGCCGTGAGGAGGTCCCGGTCGGGGTGATCATCGGGGCGGACGGACCGCGAAGCGATGTGGCCCGCTTCTTCTCCCTGCCACAGCCCGGTCGGTTCGTCGCTGCGAGCCAGGTGGTGCTCGTCTCCGAC
>CAZBWD010000156.1:0-4543 GCA_964495585.1 uncultured Thermotogae bacterium | reverse complement strand
TATGTCCGGTGGTGTGGGAGGACGGGGGCTGTGAAGCCCCCTCCTACCCGATTGGTGGCGTTCCGAGTCCGTTTCGTTCGCGCCGCTCACAGCAGCCAACGATACTCTGAAGCAGTGCGAACTACCTTTCGGAGGAGACAAGCCGCGGTGAGACACGTCAACCAGAGCTTTACGGATGCGCGGGCCCTCATGGCTTTGCGACCTTCTCCCACTCCCTGAGGGCGATCGCCACGTCCCACCAGTAGGCCCGCTTCCCCTTGTCCGCGGTCCTGCGCTTGGGGGTGAAGTTGGGCGTGAAGTTCGTACGGAGCAGGCCGCACACCGTCTCGGCTGCCGCAAGGCGAGCCAGGACGCGGTTGAGGACATCACGCTCTTGCGCCGACAGCGTCGCAAGCGCCTGCAGCACCTCTTCGTCGCTCTTCTGCTCGCTTCCCATACCGTAACTCCCTCCTCCGATGCAGCATCCCCTCAGCGTATCCAACGACACAATCCGTCGAGCCGGCCAGGCTCGGGCCGCACTGCCGACTTCCTGAGATCCGGTCGATTGGCATGCCAGTTTAGCACCGCGTTCGGGACAGCGACCAACGCCTCAAGTGCAGGGAAGTGATTTCGCCCATCGACTCGGGTGGCAGAGTCCCAAGATCGTCCGCCCTGTTGGCGCTTCTTCATGCGCGTTGCACCCAGCCATGCGAGGCGATGGACATGATCGCAAGCCGAGATGCAGCAGCGGGCGCCTGGAGTGAGAAACGCGCTTGAGCAGTTCTGAGTGGAATCGAGTCCCCTGCCGGCCGGCTACCACCCCACAAGCCGGCCGATCGATGATCGCACCCTTGGTGATCCCCAGAGGCTCGTTGTGAGGATGGCTGCCCACAGGAGGGCACAGGAAGCGATCAGTCCGCGCTCGGTCGGTCCACTGGGTACGGCAAGGAGCAGTGGCCAGGCGAGGCCAGGAACCATGGCCAGGGCGAGGAGCTGGCGGGGTCCGTACTGCCGGAGGACCGGGCGTGCGTCGATCTGGCTCTTCTGGAGCTCGTCCAGGCGCCGCATGGCATTCAGTGTCCACATGTACACCGAAGCAGAGACGAGGATGGCCAGATGAGCCATCGGGTTCCCGCCGGCGAGGACGATGCCGAGAAAGACGCGCAAGGGATGGGTGATCGTGTTCAGAAGCAGGTCGACGTAGAGAATGTGCTTCAGCACTGCGGAGTAGAGAGCGCACACGACGAGGAAAAGGAGCTCTATGAGACCAAGCTTGATCGAAAGGGCGAAGCCCGCTGCAAGTCCACTGCTGATGAGCGCAACGGAAAGGAGCCAAGTAAGCGGGAGTGGGATCTCGCCTGAAGCGATGGGGCGCCCTCGCTTCCTCTCATGGAGACGGTCGTAGCGAAGGTCAATGATCTGGTTCAGCATGTAGAGTCCGGAATGCAGGAGAAGGCAGAACGAGAGAAAGGCAAGGGGCAGCAGCGCAGGTGGGAGAATCGCTGATGCGGCCGTGGGCAACGCGACCCAATACCCGCAGAGCACCCACACGAAGGCGCCGTGTTTTCGAAACGCGAAGATCCAGGCGGCGAGGGCCAGGATCTTGCGCGGCTTCAGGCGTGCTGATACATTGACCATGAGAGCATTCTAACGTATGCCCCTAGAAGCGGACTACTGTGCTGCACATGGACGAACCACGGAGATCCTCCGCAGGATTCTAGGGTGAAGGGTTGCTGTGTCGAGTGCCCCCATCGCGGGGTTTCTGACGCACAGCTCGCAGCATGGCCTGCCTCGGCGGCGGCTGCAGCGCGGCCGGCTTAGCAAACGGTGCCTGATAGGCTTCACGATCCGAGCACGGCCTGGAGGCGGGCGGCGTCCTCGACTGCATAGCCGGCCTGGTCGTTGTCAAAGTAGCAGTAGACGTCCTTCCCCTGTCGGGCCCAAGCGGAGATCGTGCCCGCCCACGCGGCGAGGACTTCGTCGCTGTACTGTCCTTCGTAGGGACCGCCAGGGCCGTGCAGGCGGAGGTACACGAAGCCGGCGGTGACCTGCATCGGGGAGAGATGACCGGCGAGGTGGCAGATGCAGAACGCCGCGCCATGAGCCTTCAAGGCGCGGTAAACATGAGGATGGTACCAGCTTGGGTCCCGGAACTCGAAGGCGTACCGGTGATCCTTGGGAAGGGCTTCGAGGAACGCCTCCAGCCGCTCGGGGTTGAACCTCCACCGCGGGGGAAGCTGGAACAGGATCGGGCCCAACGTCTCCCTCAGCAGCTCCACCCGCTTCAGGAAAGGGGGAAGCGTCCGGCGGGGGTCCTTGAGCTTCTTCATGTGGGTGACGAACCGACTGGCCTTGGCGGCGAAGACGAATCCCTGTGGGGCAGCCGCGCGCCAGGCGCGGAGCGTCACCTCTTCGGGGAGCCGGTAGAACGTGTTGTTGAGTTCGACCGTCCGGAACCGTTGGGCATAGTAGGAGAACATGTCCGCGGAAGCGATGCCTTGAGGGTAGAAGGGGCCCTTCCAGTGCGCGTAGTGCCAGCCTGAGGTCCCGATGTGCATCCGCCCTTCAGTTGCCATGGTTGAATCTGTTCATCCGTAACTGGTGCGCGGCCTTGACGAAGCCAGACAGGTTCAGGTGCCGCTCCAGGACGGGGTGAGCAGGTCGGATGTCACCTCCTTTTCCCGCAGGAACGGGCTTCCCCAACCTTGCTTTGCCTTGGAGGACAGAGCCACTCAACGGCCGTGCCTTCCCTCAAGACACATCGTCCACTCATACCCGATGAACGAGTGCTGATGACCCAGATTGTACCACCCTTCGATGGACCCAGAGGCGGTCCCTGCTGCGACCGTGGTTGTTCGACGCCGCGGACGCACCACTGGTCACCGGGTGGCACTGGCTGCGCCCGGGGACGAGCCAATCGGCTGATTGGGTGGTCGGTCCGGTCAACACGAGCGAGGTCGACGCGGCCGACCCATCCGCCTCCATCAACATTGACGCCTTAGTGACCAACAAGCTCAACGGGGGAAGCGGCTGGGAGACGACGGTCCACGTGGAGGTCTACTTGGTGAACGGTGCAGCGGCCGTGCCCGGTCAA
Source organism: uncultured Thermotogae bacterium (assembly GCA_964495585.1). Taxonomy (GTDB): domain Bacteria; phylum Bipolaricaulota; class Bipolaricaulia; order UBA7950; family UBA9294; genus CAZBWD01. Next base: position 1,470 of record CAZBWD010000156.1, on the reverse strand, counting down.
GCGGATCCCGCGGGGAAGCTCATCGCGAACCTCACCACCCTCCGTCTTCACAATCGCTTCCTGCCGCAGACCGAGGCCGACACACAGGAGATCGGGTACGCGGCCCAGGCCGAGCCGATCCGCATCAGCCGTTCAGTTATCGGCCGGTACGCGCCGGAGTACGGGCCGCTCCTCCTCATCCGGCTCACCCGTCGGGGAGCCCCGCGGCAGGGTCATCCGCGGGCCCGGGAGGCGCACGCGTCGCACCCAGCGCGGTCGTTAAGTTCGCCCCGATCGTTGATCCCTCGATCGGGGCGACCGGTGCAAAGCTGAACCTTCTTGAGGTCTCCCTGGATGCACCGCAGCGCGCCCGTGAGGAGATCTCCGCCGCGCCGACAGGCACGAAGCGCTGGGGCGGTTCAGCCCGTTCAGCGAGTGGAGGAAGCGACGGGAGGAGGAACCCCGCGGTTCATCCCTCGAAGGGCTGGAAGGAGTGGGACATCCCGGCGGTCAGCGGCACGTCGAGATCGGAGAAGGCCAAGGGCAGATGTTCGGAAACGTAGGAAGAAAGCGCGATATTCAGTTCCTCGACGATCGAGTGGCCGTTTGCCTTGGCCAAGAGGGCGAGCCCGAGGAGGACGTTCCTGTCGATGATCTCATCGTCGCAGAACACCTGTGAGTTTTCGGCCATGCCTGTCCTCGTCGAAGAGCCAAGGAAAAAACTGGAAAGAATCCAGCTTATAGAGATCCGTGCCCAGCATTCGCTCCACCATACACCGCGAGGTGGGGGGCTGTCAAGGGAAAGCGGAGGTCTCCCCCTCAATGGGGCGAAGATAGGGGACGCGCCTTTAACAGGGACCTTCGCGCGTCGGCGTCTGTCGCGTGTGACACAGACGCTGCAAGACTTCACGGCTACAGATCGGACGGGACATTGATCACCATGCGGCCGGGTAACCGCGAAATGTCTCATCCGACCGGCGATACCTCGGCGCGCTCTGCGATGCCTCACCCGGACGCCGTACGGCCGCAGGTGTTCTATCCTGGGCCAATGGCCCAGGATCTATGTCAGACTAGTGGGACCTACTTCTGTGGTGGCGAGGCTGCTTGGGATCGCGGGCAGACAGCTGCCCAGGCGAGGTCCCTGACGCGCTCCGATCGGCATCCAGAGGGGAGCACTGGCCCTTAGCGCCGCTTTTTGAGTGCCGCCTCACCGGGTCGGGGCGCGCTTCATCAGGCGACCTTCTGCGAGCGCCTTGCCGGCCGCCTCGCGGAGGAGGAACTTCTGGACCTTGCCGGACTGGGTCATCGGGAAGGCCGGGACGACCTCGACGTAGCGGGGGACCTTGAAGTTCGCGATCTCACCGACGCAGTAGTCCACGATCTCCTGGGGGTCGATCGTTTCGCCTTCACGGGGGATGATGTAGGCGATCGCCACCTCGCCCATCACGTCGTCGGAAACGCCGACCACGGAGACGTTCTGTACCTTCGGAT
>CAZBWD010000155.1:0-4580 GCA_964495585.1 uncultured Thermotogae bacterium | reverse complement strand
CCGGGATACCTCCTGCAGTGCATGCCGGTCGACCGCGGCAACGAGGCCGGCGCGGAGGTATGTGACAACGATCTCTCGTTCATCTATGATCAGGCGGAGAACCGGCTGCACACGCAGAAGGCGATCCTGACCCTGACCATGGGAGGGCGGCTGTAGAGGTGAATCAGGAAGGTCCGCGCGCGGGGATCGGCGCGCCCGTCCCCCGGGTGGACGCACGGGATAAGGTCCGGGGCGAGGCGAGGTTCATCGACGACCTCGCCTTCCCCGGGATGCTTCACGCCGCGGTGGTCCGCAGCAGCGTCCCGCACGCGCGGCTCCGCGGTCTCGATCCGTCTTCGGCGCTCGGGCTTGCGGGGGTCACCGGTGTCCTCACCGCCAAGGAAATCCCCGGCGAGAACGTGATCCACGTCGTCTACGACGACCAGCCGGCGCTCGCCGACGACCGGGTCCGCTACGTCGGTGAGCCGGTCGCCCTCGTCGCCGCGACCGACCGACGCACCGCCCGTGCAGCGGCCCGTCTCGTGGAGATCAACTACGAGGCGTTGCCCACGGTCACGGATCCACTACGTGCCCTCGAACCCGGCGCGCCGCGCGTCGCCGTCCCGGCGGCGGCCGAGGACGGCAACCTGTTCAACGCGATGCGGCTGCGCAAGGGGGACGTCGCGGCAGGGTTCGCGGAGGCCGATGTGATCGTCGCGGGGGAGTACCGCACCGGGTACCAGGAGCACGCCTACCTCGAGCCGCAGGGGGCGATCGCCGTTCCCGAGGAGAACGGTGCGATCGCGGTCTACGGGACGATGCAGTGCCCGTTCTACGTCCAGGGCGCGGTCGCCCGCGTGCTCGGACTGCCGCTTGCCAAGGTCCGCGTCGTCCAGACGGCGACCGGCGGGGCGTTCGGCGGCAAGGAGGATGTGCCCTCGCAGATCGGGTCGCTGGCCGCCCTTCTCGCGTGGAGGACCCGCCGGGCGGTGAAGCTCGTGCTCGACCGCGAGGAGGACGTCCTCACGACGAGCAAGCGCCACCCGGCGGTGGTCCGCTGCCGCACCGGTGCAAGAGCAGACGGCACGCTCACCGCGGTCGAGGTCGACTTCGTGTACAACGCCGGCGCCTATCAGACGCTGTCCTCGGCCGTCCTGTGGCGGGGGCTCGTCACCGCCGCCGGCCCGTACCGCGTGCCGCACGTCAAGATCGACGGGCGGTCCGTGGCCACGAACACCGTGCCCTGCGGTGCGTTCCGCGGGTTCGGGAGCCCCCAGGTCATCTTCCCGCACGAGTCGCAGATGGACCGGCTCGCCGCCCGCCTGGGGCTCGACCGGCTGGAGATCCGCCGGCGCAACGCCCTGCGCGTCGGCGACGAGACCTCCTGTGGCCAGCGACTTGAAGAGAGCGTCGGGATCCTGGAGACGATCGAGCAGGCCGGCCGCCTCGCCGACTGGGAGGGTCGGCTCCGCCGGGTCGAGCGGGCCAACGCCGCCGGGGGTCGCACCCGGCGAGGAGTCGGGGTAGCGAGCGTCGTCTACGGCGTCGGGCTGGGAGGGAAAGCACCGTTCCTGGACAAGGCCGGCGCCTACCTGAAGCTCGAGGCCGACGGGTCGATCGCCCTGGCGGTGGGCACGGTGGAGATGGGGCAGGGGCTTTCCACCGCGCTCTCGCAGATCGCCTCGGAGGCGCTCGGTATTCCGGCAGAGCGGATCCAGCTCGCGCCGGTTGACAGCCTGCGCGTCCCCGATTCCGGGCCGACAGTCGCCTCGCGGGGGACGATCATGAGCGGCCTCGCGATCCTCGATGCGGCCGGCAAGCTGCGCGAGCGGATGATCGCCGTCGCCGGGGAGCTCGGGATCCCCGAGGCAGAGATCCCCGATCGCCTGGCCGAGGTCGCGCAACGGTTCTACCTGCGCAACCTCGACCCAGCGGTCGAGGGATGGGCGCAGACCCCACCCGTCGACTGGGACCCGCAGACCGGCCGGGGGAACGCGTATTTCGTCTACTCCTACGCCACGCACATCGCGGAGGTGAAGGTCGATCTCGCGACCGGCGAGACCTCGATCGAGGACTTCATCGCCGTCCACGACTCCGGGCGGATCATCAATCGCCAGCTCGCGACCGGACAGGTCGAGGGTGGGATCGCCCAGGGACTCGGCTTCGCCCTCATGGAGGAGATCGTAGAAAAGGACGGTCGCCTGCTCGCCAACGGGCTCACAACCTACCGCATCCCCACGATCCGCGACGTCGCCCCATCGCCCCGGGTCGGCTTCGTTGCGGCCCTCTACAGCGGGGGACCGTTCGGGGCGAAGGGGATCGGCGAGGTGCCGCTCATGGCCTCACACGCCGCGGTCGCCCGCGCGGTCGCCCACGCCCTGGGCACCGAGGTCGATGCCTATCCCCTCTCACCGGACCGCGTCAAGGCGATCGTCGCTTCGAGCGCCCTCTAGGACAGCGCGTTCACCGAATCGGGCAGTGTCTCGGCGCCCTGCGCCCCGACCCTGATGTAGACCGAATCGAGCGCGAAGACCACCTCCTCGCCCACGGCGAGGATCGGCGCGAGCTCCGGGAAGCGGGCGACCAGCTCGAAGCAGCCCGGCCCGAACGCAGCGATATCGATCGTCTCCTGCCCGTCGTAGGAGGTTTCGGTCCAGACCCCGTCTTTCAGGAAGAAGGTGCGGTCTCCCACGATCCGAACGGCCTCCTGCTCGGGGGGGAACGCTTCCTCCTCGGCAAGGGTCCGCACGCTCGTCGCCCCGGCCACCGCCTTCTGCCCGCTCGCGGGTGCCGCCGCGGCACGGACGAGGGCGTCGGCCATCTCCTGCGGGGAGAGCCCCTCCTCCTCGACGAGGAAGGAGGTGTAAGGGGTGATGATCCCGTAGCGGGTGCTCAGCCGGATCACCTCATCGACGGGCTCCTCGCTCTCCCCGTAGAGGCGGATCTGGTCGAGCAGCGCCGCGTCGATGTTCGTCCCTCCGTCCGCCTCGATGCGGTTCACCCACACGACCGCGTCGCCGACCGCCTCCGAGGTGACCGGCCGCAGCCGATCGCTCTGCGACGTAGGCAGGTCGCTGAACGCGACGACCGCGAACCGGTCTTCAGGATTCAGGTGGCGGAGGATGAACGAAAGCGCTTCCTTCGCCTGCGCGATCTTCTCACCGTACATGCTCCCTGAGCGGTCGAGGACGAGGACGAGATCCTTCGCCGCGACGGCGCCCGGGCTCTGCGTCACCTGTGGAGAGAGGACGAGCATGAAGAACCCATCCTCCTGCGCGTAGTGCACGCTCGCCTGAGTCTCATCCTGCCGTAGGACGGTCACCTTGTGACTCGGGGAGTAGATCGCCTGCGTCGCGCCGGTCGTCCGCAGGTCGACATCGATGGTGATGTTCTCCAACGGGTGCGCGGAGAACCGCTCTGTATCGAGCGGGTAGCGATAGCGGTACAACCCGTTCTCCGCGGACAGGACCTGCGTGTAGGAGAGCTCGATCCGCCGCTTGCCATCGGGAGGAATCGGGAAGATGCGCGCCGCAAGGGTGTCCCGCCCGATGTACTCGAGGAGCGCCGGATCCCGCACCTGCCGGACGTAGTCCTCGTAGATTTCCCGCGCCTCATCCGCAGGGAGGATCCGCGCCTCGAGCTTCTCCCCATCGACCCACATTGAGAAGTCCGAGACGACCGCCCCCGCTGGCAGCGGGAAGACGTACTGCCCCTCAATCGCCCCGGGTGTATCGTTGCGGAACAGCTGATCGACGTGCGTCGTGACGAGCCCATCGCGGATCGTCACCTCGACCCGGTGGTAGACAACCGCCAGCTACCCCCGCTCCGGATGATCCGGCAGGATCATCCCATCGGAGAACGCGTGGGTGGAAACGAACCCAACGCAAAGCACACACACGAGGAACGCCAGACAGACACTCCGCCTCATGCTGTTCACCCCCGAAGTGGGTTTGCGTACTTACCCCCAACAGGAGTGACGGATTTCGCCTGTGTCGCATTCGTGCGTGCGGTTCCGCTAGATGTAGTTCTGGATGATCACCAGGATGAGTCGGATCAGGATCAGCGCCCACCCGACGATGACAACGATCCACACGAGCTTCTTGGCGATCGTCGCCACCGCCAGGAAGATCGTCAGGACCGCGAGGAGACCGATCGGATCCACGAGGTCAGCCGGCACCTGCAACGAGGGGAGGATCGCCCCCAGAAGCTTGACCACCCCCTGTCCGATCAGGTGGCCGAGGCTGTAGATGAAGGCGAGGAGCTGATCGAGGATGTCCCGGGCCGAGCCGGGGCTCGCCTGGCCTGTGGACTGCCCAAGGCAGACGAGCCGCGCCCCGAGCCCTGCACCGGCCACCAGCAACGACTTGCCCCACAGGGGAACGCGGGGGAGGCAGCGGCCTCCCCCCATTTCCCTAGAGCCCAAGGAGTGAGAAGAGCGCCGTGAAGTTGACATTCCCCTTCAAGACGTCGTCAAGTGTCTTTGCCCCAAGCAGGCCAACCAGGGTGTTGAAGAAGTTCTCGATCCCCTCGGCCGGGGCGGTCATGATGATCGGCATGAGAGCTTCCTGTAGCGGCGTTCCCAACGTCTGGGAGACCTGAGC
>CAZBWD010000154.1:0-4587 GCA_964495585.1 uncultured Thermotogae bacterium | reverse complement strand
GTGTCCGACTTCCGCGACGCAGGAATCGACCTGCGTGTCAAGAACGTCCAGGCGGGGATCTTCATTCAGAGGGAAGACGCGCAGGACTATGACCTCGTCCTGGGCAGGACCTATGCTGCGACCCCTTGGGTCAGACCGGACGAGGTGGGGCCAGTGAGTGAGATCAGCCCATCTTGGCACAAGGCAGGGCCTGGAGAACAGCGCGATCTGCTTCCGTTCGAGGAGAAGATCGGAGAGCTCTTGACCGCCACGGCCACGATGACCTCCCCTGAGGATCGTCGTGCCGCCTTCGGCCAGATCCTGGAACTGTACACGGGAAACATCTACACGGTTGGCATCCTGGAGATGGCGTACCCGATGGGCTTTGCGAAGCGTCATCGCAACTACCCGTCGGACTTCCCGGCCAGCCTATACAATTGGTATCATAACGGCGTTCCGATCGAGATACGGTGGTGCCCGAAGGAGTTGCAGCTGCCTTCAGAGCAATACAACGAGCTAATCCCTACGCCGGAGACCTACAAATCACAGCCCTGGTACCACATCGCAGACGTTCAGTAGGGTTCCGCAGATTGACCCAACCCGGGGCATGCTAGCATGCCCCGGGTTCTTCAGGACGTCAAACCGATGGGCAGCGCGGAACGGACGTCTCTCACCGGGAGAGGTGCATGGTCGGGTATCTGGTCAAACGGGTGTTGTATACGATTCCCCTCCTAGCGCTCATCACCTTCATCTCATTTGTGGTCATTACACTGCCGCCCGGGGATTACATGACCACAATGCAGAACCGGCTGACTCAGGCAGGCGGCTTGTCCGTCGCTCAAGCAAAGCAGGTCGCCGACCAAATGAGACAGCTATACGGGTTGGACAAGCCGTTCCTTGTCCAGTTTGCGAAGTGGTTCTCCGGCATTTTCAAAGGCGACTTCGGGTATTCGTTCAGGTACAGAAAGCCTGTCTTTGACGTGATCTGGAGCCGGCTAGGCTGGACCATCGTGATCGCGCTGTGCGCGATGTGCTTCTCCATGATCGGCGGGATCATCCCCGGCATTTATTCAGCGACTCGCCAATACGGGATCGGAGACAACATCCTGACGGTCTTCTCCTTCTTGGGGCTGTCGATACCCAACTTCTTCCTGGCGTTGGTAGCAATCTACCTCCTGATCTTCTACGTCGGAGTCTCGAGTGTGGGCGGGCTCTTCTCGGTGGACATGGTCCTGCGCCCCTGGAGCTGGGCCAAGTTTGTGGACCTCATTGGTCACTTATGGCTTCCCATCGTCATTATCGGTGTTGCGGGCACGGCCAGGAACATGCGCGTTATGAGAGCCAACCTGCTGGATGTGCTGGAGAACCAGTATGTTCACGTGGCCAGGGCAAAAGGGCTGGCGGAATGCGTTGTGATCTACAAGCATGCGGTAAGAAACGCGCTGCATCCGCTCGTGATGTACATCGGGATGTCTCTTCCCTGGCTCATCCAAGGAGAAATGGCGACAAGCATCGTCTTGGGCGTGCCGACGACCGGAACGATGTTCCTGCTCGCGCTTCAGGATCAGGACATGTACCTCGCCGGATCGTTTCTCCTTCTCCTCGCCGTCATCACGGTGATTGGGAATGTCCTCGCCGACATGGCGCTTGCCTGGATAGACCCGAGGATCCGCTATGAGTAGGCGAAGACCAGGCGCGAAGGATCTTGATCGGCCCCCCAGAGGGCGAGATCCCGAGGGCCCCAAGAGGAAGCGTCCGGAGACGCGTTCGGTTCTGATGTGGCGAAGGTTCAAGCGGCACCGGTTGGCGAGAGTGGGCGGCTTGATCCTCGGGCTCCTGTTCATCGTCATCGTGTTCGCGCCGTTCTTCGCTCCATATGACTACGCAAAGTCGGATCTCAGGGCGACATACATCCCGCCGCAGAAGATTCACTTCATCGACCAAGACGGCAAGTTCCATTTCTGGCCGTTTACCTACAAGTTGCAGAGGCAGCTCGATCCGAAGACCTATCAGCTGCGCTATACCGAAGATACCTCACAGAAGTACTTCCTCAGACTGTTCGTCCACGGGTGGGAGTACAGGTTGTTCGGGATCATCGGTTCTGATCTGCACTTCGTCGGGGTGGAGCAGGATGGGAGCCTGTTTCTTTTTGGCACGGATGCCCACGGCCGGGATCTCCTCAGCCGTATCCTCTTTGGCGGAAGGCTCACACTCCTCATCGCGTTGACTGCCACCGCGATCAGTGGGATCATCGGCTCCATTCTCGGGGGCATTTCGGGCTACTATTCCGGCGCAATGGACATCGTGATCCAGAGGGCTGTGGAAGCGTTCCGGTGTTTCCCGGAGCTTCCCCTGTGGATGGCACTGAGCGCTGCGCTGCCCCGCGATTGGAATCCGGTCTATACAATCTACGGGATCATCGGGATCTTCGCGCTGCTGAACTGGCCGGTCATCGCGCGGGAAGTGCGGGGGAAGGCCCTCTCTTACCGCGAAGAGGACTTCGTCCTGGCTGCAAGGTCGATCGGGGCAAGTGATAGGAGGATCATCCTCCGCCACATATTGCCACAGGCGCTTAGCCACATCATTGTGGCATTGACGGTCACGATACCGTGGCTGATCCTTGGTGAAAGCACCCTAAGCTTCCTAGGATTGGGCATCCAGCCGCCGATGGCGAGCTGGGGTAGCCTCATGGAGAAAGCCCAGAACTTCCAAACCCTGGGACAGCATCCGTGGATCATGATCCCTGGTCTGTTCATCATGGTCACGGTTCTTGCCTTCAGTTTTCTTGGAGACGGGCTCAGGGATGCGGCTGATCCGTTCTCACATTTCTGAAGAGGACATGCGGTGAGAGCGCGGCGCCGTACGAACTTGGGCGGGTGCAGCACTACGACGGAGGTCGTTTTCATGCTAACTGAGGAAGGGAAAGGGTAATGTCGATACAGCTGCCGGGCCGTTCTCAAACATGACTGCGCAGAGGTCTCTGTCGCTGAAGAAAGTAGCGATCGACGACCGGTTCTGGTCGCCCCGTCTGCGTCTGGTGCAGGATGTCGTGGTGCCCTACCAGTGGGAGGCGCTGAACGACAGGGTCCCCGGGGCGCCACCGAGCCACGCCGTCGAGAACTTCCGGACTGCCCGCCGGGGACACGAGAGGTGAGGAGTGAGGACAAGGATCGGGGTTCTGATCGCTCTCTTGGGGGCTGTTTTCTTCCTCTTTGGCTGTTCTCCCTTGACCACCATCACCAGCGACGACAACGGGCAGCTCGTGGCGCTCAGCACGGGAGACATCCTCATCGTCCGGCTCGAGGGGAACCCGTCCACCGGCTACGAGTGGGCGATCAGAGATACCCTCCGTCCGCAGGTCCTCAGACCCCTTGGAGACCCCAAGCTTGAGTGCGACGAGATCGGACCTCCGGGTGCGCCATGCACGGTCGAGTTTCAGTTCAGGGCCGCCTCGGCGGGGACGACTCCCCTTGATCTCGTGTACAAGCGATCGTGGGAGGATGAGCCGATCGACACCTTCTCCGTGATCGTCTCCGTGCAGTGAGTCCTTCCTCCATCGAGGCCACACATAGCTCCAAGCGCAACCCGCCAAGCAAGGCTCCCGGATTCGGTAAACGGTAACAGGCGGATCGCTGTGGTCGGCTACTTGGTACTACTCCACGCAGGCGGGCTGGTGGTGCGCAGCGGGGTCCCTGGCCCAGCGCAGGGCGATGCCGACAATCAAGGCGAGGATCGCGGGGACGATGAACGGTAGCGTGGGCACGGTCTGGCCACCGCCGGCGCCGGCGATGTAGGTGACGGTGATCGGTCCGAGAACGAAACCGACGTCGCCGATCACGCGATAGAAGCCCATTGCTGTGCCGAGCCGCTCCTTAGGGGCGACATCCGCCGGCCAGGCGGAGATCGATCCTTGGAGCCCGGTGGCCAAGCCGTAGAACGTCATCACCGCGAACAGGGCGCCGACGCACGTGCCGAGAAGCGGAATCAGGACCACGGAGACGGCGCTCAGGAAGAGGCAGCTCATGATCGGGATCCGTCGCCCGATCCGGTCCGACAACCAGCCTGCGGGCAGGGTGACGAGCGTGGTCGCCACCGCGGGCACGGTGAGCAGAAGGCCGATCTCCTGCTCGTTCATCCCGAGGTTGAGCGAGGCGAAGAGCGGCACAAGGGTCGAGCGGACACCCGCGCGCAGGAAGAAGAGGGCGAGCACAGCGGAGTTGACAAGCAAGAACGGGCCGTTCGTGAGGATCGCCCGGACGTCGGAGAGCGACACGTGCACCTGGCTTGACGCCGATCGGGCGGGCTCCTTCAGGAGGGTTGTCGCAACCAGGCTGAGCGCGGCGAGGCCCCCGTAGACGAAGAACGGCCCGTTCAGGCCGAATTGCGCGGCGCTGTAGCCGCCGATGGTTGGGCCGAACGCCGTCCCCGCGAAGACCAGCCCGGAGTAGAGCGACATGAACCGGCCGCGGTACTCCCCAGCCGAAACGTGCGCCACCCAAGTCGTTGCCGCGGTCATGTAGAGGGCCGAGCCGAGCCCCTGCACGACCCCGCCGACGATCAGCCAAGTGTAGGTCGGGGCGAACCCGGAGAGGACCGAGGAGACGACGA
>CAZBWD010000153.1:0-4604 GCA_964495585.1 uncultured Thermotogae bacterium | reverse complement strand
TCGTGTCCGGCCGCGGAGGTCCACAGGGCCCCGTAGATCAACGGGCTGCTAAGCTAGCGGTTCCGGCCATTACGGACCGCAAAGGACTTCCACCTCCTGGTTACATGACATGCCTGGCGCACAATGGGAAGCGGGGCTCGCCTTCGCGGGCCCCGCTCTCGTTCGGTGGGCGTTTGCTACAAGGAGGTCCAGTACTACAGGTAGAACAATACCGCCCCGATGTGAGGTCGGTGTGAGGATACGGCGAAGGTTTTGTGTGCACGGGAAGTCACTCTGAAGGCGTGTTCTCCCGGCTCTTCCGGATCTTCTGTTCGACCGCTTCTGCGAAGCGATCCGCGTCGATGATGAACCGCTCGTGTTCCCCTTCGCCGATGCGATCGATCCCGTCCTGGGCCTCGACGCGGAACCGCAGTCGGCGGCTGTCGACCTCGACGAGCTCGGAGCGCACGGTCACCCGCATCCCCGGCGCGGTCGCCGCGAGGTGATGCAGGCTGATGAAGGTGCCGACCGTCTTCTGCCCTGGGGCGAGGTGAGGAGCGACCGACCGCCGTGCACACTCCTCGCAGAACCCGACGAGGGCGGGAGTGGCGAGCACCGCGACCAGTCCGCTCCCGAACGCGCTCGCCAGGTGCCTCTCCTCGACCCTCCAGCTCATCGTGTGCGTCAACCCGGGTTCGATCATCTCGCCTCCATCTTGCAGGAAGGGTAGTCCGGGGATCTGCCCGGTGCAAGAAACCGATCGACCCGAAGGCGCCGCCTCCGGGTCGATCACCCCCTGATCGCTTCGTCGGCCTATTTCACGGCCGCGGCAGCGTCCACTCGTCCCAGCCCGTACCACGGATCGCGGCCGGGCTTGCCGAGGTCGTCCGCACTGCGCTCCAGGATGCTCTCCACCTGACTCGGGCCGATGGCTCCACTGTGCGCCGCGATGACGAGCGCGGCGATCCCCGAGACGTGCGGTGTGGCCTGGCTCGTCCCCGCCATCCAGATGTAGCCGCCGGGGTAGTCGCCGAACACCAGGTCGAGCCACCAGCCGGGCGTCCCGTTCGCGTAGAGCGTCGGGTCGATGTTCCCCCCGGGGGCAGCTAGGTCGATCGCGCTGCCGTAGTTCGTGTACACCGCCGGGGTGTCGAGGCTCACGCTCGGATCGAGCCCCCAGCCCTGCGGCCCGGTCGCCGAGATGCACAGCGTCCGTCCGAGGTCGGAGGGGATGTGGAGCAGCCCCTGGTCGCCGGTCGTGTCGACCGATTCGTTCCCCGCCGCCGCGACGAGGAGCGAGCCGTTGCTCCACGCGTAGTTGAGGACCCGGCTCATCAGGGCGACGAACCCCGCCACATCGCTCGCGGTGACGCGCGTCCCGTCCTGCGCCACGAACCCCTGCCGCGGCAGGTAGGCGCCGAGGCTCATGTTGATGATCCGAGCCCCGATCGCGTTGGCGTAGAGGATCCCCTCGATCACCCAGCTGAAGTCCCCGCTCCCTATCCCGTCGAGGACCTTCACGGCGACGAGCTGCGCGTCCGGGGCGACACCGATCACCCCGATCCCGTTGGCCGCGGCGGCGATGATCCCCGCGACATTCGTCCCGTGTCCGTCGTGATCGGTGATCGTTGGCTCATACGGCACGAACGACGTGCTGAGCTGCATGTCCAGGTTCGGGGCGAGATCGGGGTGCGTCGGATCGATCCCGGTGTCCAGCACCGCCACACGGACCCCGGACCCCGTGTCCCCTGCGGCCCACGCCCCCGGGGCGTCGATCGCCTGCATGTCCCACTGGTAGCCAAAATAAGGCTCACCCGCTCCAAGGCTCCCGCCGGCAACCGCGGGGACCGCCTCACCACGCGCATACGCCTTCGTGTAAGCCTGGTCGGGGAGCCAGTCGAGCCTGACGTCGGGGACGACATACTGCACCCCCCCGACCGAGCACACCTTTTCGACGAACGACGACGCCTTCGCGGTCACCACCGCGGCACCTACGCAGTCGAACCGGTGGGTGATCACTCCGCCGGCCATTGTGACCGCGGCCTCAAAGCCGCTCGGCAGGCTGTTGCCTTGACAGATCACGACGTAGCCCTTCCCGGTCGGTGCGGCCGCCAGCGGCGACACCGCTGTCTTGGGGGAGAGGAAGGTGTCGCAGCCCACGACCAGCAGCCCCACGAGCCCGGCCAACGCCAGGATGAGAAGCCCTCTCTTCCGCATCTGTGCCTCCTTCTGTCTCGACACCGAACGGCTCACTTGTTCTAGGTGTTGTAACGTGATCGGTGTTATATTCTACCCTAGCTGATTCCCTTTCGGATGTCAAGACTATCCCGGCCCGAGTGCGAGCTACGGCGACCACGCCGCAGGATCTTGACGGTAGTAGCGACGCAGCACGTCGTAGAGCTGTGGCAGGTGATCGACCATCCCCCTCGGATCCTCGAAGAACGCCTCGGTGGCCACGGCGAAGAACTCCGCCTGGTTGGTCGCGGCGTACGGGTCGAGAAACGGCTCACGCCCCCGAGCCAGGTCCCACTCCAGCCGGTCGTACTCCCGGCCAAGAACCCTCACCCAATCCTCGCGCAGGGCGTGATCGGCGAGGATTGGAACCCCGTCGGCCGGGCCGTTCTCGGCGTCGAGCTGGTGCGCGAACTCGTGGAGGACGACGTTCCGCGCGCCGTGGTCCCTCAAGCCGATCGACCGCACATCCTCCCAGGAGAGGACGACCGCCCCCTGGAACCAGGACTCCCCGGCGCGCGTCTCCATGCCCTCGGTCACGATCCCGGCCTCGTCCTCCTCCCGGTGGGGGGCGACATAGGTCGAGGGATACACGATGACCGAGACCAGGCGCGGGAAGTAGTCGGTCCGCCGGTGAAGAAGGAGGAAGCCCGCCTGGGCGGCGATCGTCAGCCGGACCTCGTCGGTCAGCTCCAGCCCACCCGCCCCCTCGAAGTGCTTCTCGGCGAGGAGGACCTGCGTATGGCCCTCGAGCTCCTCCCGGTCCGGCGTCGGAAGGCGATGAACGAGCGGGACGGTCCGCGCGACAACCGACCACCAGGACGCGGGAAACGGCGTTTTCCTGATCCGATTCCGCCTGCGTTCGCGAAGCCACCCCATGACGTCTCTCCTCCTCGTGTGCCCCCCTTCATACCGGGCCGCCCGGTTCAGCGCAAGGGTCCCGAACGGGATCCCGGCCGGGCACTGCCCTGGCTCGCGCCGGTACGACGGCGTATCCTTCCCTCATGGACCCCGATCATCATCCCGCGCCGATCGATCCCGAGATCGAACCCTCCGATCCGGCGGAAGCCGCGGACGTCGAGGAGACCGCAGGGCTTCGCGGCGGACGGCGCAGGCACCGGCTCTTCGACCTGCTCTTCGCGATCGGGTTTGTCGCCGTCCTCGGACTCTTCCTCTTCGGCGACCGGTTGTTCTCTCCTCCCCCGCCGACCCAGGTCGCGGTGGAACGCACGGTGTCCGGGACGTGGGTCTCGATCACGGCGTATGCCGCGCGGGCCGATCGGGCGAGAAGCGCGATCGAGGCGGCGTTCACCCGCATGCAGTCGATCCTCGACTTGGCGGCGGGCACCGACTCCACGCGGGAGCTTGCCCGCCTGAACACACAGGGGCATCTCGTCGATCCCTCCGCGGATCTGTGGGCGATGGTCACGGCAGCCGTTGCGGACACCCGACTCACGAGCGGGGCGTTCGACCTCACCGCCGCCCCGCTTGACAGACTGTGGAACACGCCGGACGCGCAGGGAGCGCCGTTCTCGCAGCTTTCCGCCGCGAAGCGCAAGGAGAAGATCGACCAGGCGCTGCGCCTCATCGGCGCGGACCGGATCGAACTTAAGACAAGCCCTGAGCGGGAGATTCTCCTCGCCCCCGGAACGACGATCGCCCTTGCGGGCATCGCCACCGGGTACGCCGTCGACCAAGGGCTCGCCGTCCTCAAGGGCGAGGGGATCGTCCACGCCCTGATCACCGCCGGGGGTGAGGCCGGCGCGATGGGAGGACGTCCTGGCGGGAAGAAGTGGGTGATCCCCTTGCGGGATCCGCGCGACACCGACCGGGTCATCGCCCGGTTCGTCCTCGAGGACGGGGCGCTCGCCACCGTGGGCGACCCGGGGCGCTACTTCGACCCGTCGGAGCCGGTGCCGCTGGTCGTCGATCCGCGGACCGGGACCCCGGCGACCGGCTCATCAAGCGCCACGGTGATCTCCTCCACCTGTATGCAGGCACAGCCGCTCGCCACGGCCGCGTTCACCCTCGGACCGGCTCGTGGGATCGCGCTCGTCGACACGCTTCCCGGCGTGGAAGCCCTCCTCATCGGGTCAGCGGATCCGCAGACGCTTCACCGCTCACAAGGGCTCGAGCCGTACCTCGAAACGAAGGATGAGACCTAGAAAGACCCCATCCAGGCGCCTTCAGCTCCCCAAACGCCTCGGGCGGACCGGTGGTCTCCGTGTGGCGGTCGGTTACTCCAGCGCACGGACGACGAGGTTGTCGAAGGCAACGTGGACGTCGACGTTCTCATCGTACGCGCTGGCGGCGACCCACAGGTGATTGGTCGCGATCCCCTAACCGCACCGGGTTTCTGGAAGACCTCGCTTTGTGGCGTCGCACCGGCGGCT
>CAZBWD010000152.1:0-4620 GCA_964495585.1 uncultured Thermotogae bacterium | reverse complement strand
TGCTCCCGCGACTCGCCGACAATGTCGGGAGGACCAGCCGCTGGTCGCTCCTGATGCGGCTGCGGCTCATGGGCGGGGAGCTTCGCCCCAACACGAGGCTGTTGGAGATCACCGACGACTCGGTGGTCGTGGAGACCGAAGAGGGAAAGCAGACCATCCCCGCCGACACGGTGGTGCTGGCCGTGGGTGCGGTCTCCGTCAACGACCTCGCACGGGAGGTCGAGGGCGACGGGATCGAGGTGATCACGATTGGCGATGCCGTGGAGCCGAGGAAGATGGGCGACGCCATCCTCGAGGGGTTCGAACGGGCGCTCCAGCTATAGAAGTCGAGGTGCGACGGCGCAGGACCGTCGACGCGGCCTGAATCGAAGCGGGAGGCTGTGACATGGCCGGGCAGATGGCAGCCGACGGCGGGATCTACGACTGCGTCGTGATCGGCTCTGGGAACGGTGGGTTGGGGGCTGCGGCACAGCTGGCGGCCAAAGGCGTGAAGGTGTTGCTCGTGGAGCAGCACAACGTTCCCGGCGGGTTCGCCAGCAGCTTTGTGCGGGGGAGATTCGAGTTCGAGACCGCCATGCACCTGATCGCCGACATGGGGTCTCCCTCCGACAAGGGCGGCGTCCGGGTGTTCCTCGAGGACGAGCTCGGGATCTTCCTGGACTGGGTGGAGATCCCCGAGGCCTTCCGCATGATCGTGACCGACCCGGGCGAGGAGATGGACGTCACCCTCCGCTACGGCGTCCAGGACTACATCGAGGGCATCGAGAAGGCGGTCCCCGGGTCGAGGGAATCCATCACCAACTACATCGGCCTGTGCATGGAGGTCGTGGACGCCCTGACCTACCTGGGTGAATCGAGGGGCAGCCCGGATCGGAAGGTTCTCACCTCGAAGTACGCCAACTTCCTCAGGACCGCCCCGTACAGCGTGGATCGCGTGGCCGCCGCGCTCAGAGTGCCGAAGAAGGCACGGGCGATCTTTCACGCGCCCTGGGTCTACCTCGGCCCGCCGACCAGCAGGCTGAACTTCACCGTGTTCGCCGGAATGATGGCCAAGCTGATCTCCTTCGGCGGCTACATTCCGCGGCATCGCTCTCACGAGTTCACCTCGGCGCTCGAAGCCCGGATTCGGGAGCTGGGGGGAGAGACGCGCTTCAATACCCGCGCAGAACAGATCCTGGTGGAGGACGGCCGGGTCGCGGGAGTCGTGACGTCCCGTGGAGAGCGGATCGCGACGAAGCACGTGGTTGCGAACCTCGCCCCCGCCCTGGTCTACAACCGTCTCATCTCCCCCGAGTCGGAGGTGCCGGAGATCGCCTATCGGGAGAGCAATGCGCGGCGCTTCGCGGCGAGTGCCCTCACCGTCTATCTGGGGCTGGACGCGCCTCCGGAGAAGCTCGGGCTGCAGCAATACAGCTACTTCGTCTACGCCAACACGGACACGGACGACGTGTACGAGAGCTTCGGGAAGCTCGCCGCACCCAAGGGCCAGGCGACCGCCTGCCTGAACAACGCGCTCCCCGAAGCCTCGCCCCCCGGCACCACGATCCTCTCTCTCACCACGCTGTATCGACCCGAGGCGTGGGCGGGAGTGAAGCCGCAGGACTACGTGAAGGTCAAGAACGAATCCGCTCTCGGCCTGATCGACCATTTCGAGAAGGCCACCGGGACGCGGGTCCGCGACCACATCGAGGAGGTGGAGGTGGCCACACCGGTCACCTACGCGCGCTACACGGGAGTGCACGGCGGCGCGATCTACGGCTACGAGCCGGACAACTGGGATTCCCTGATCCCCAGGATGATGGCCATGCACGAGGAGAAGCACGTTCAGGGGCTGGAGTTCGCCGGCGGCTACGCCTTTCGCTGCCACGGCTACAGCAGCTCCTTCCTGTCAGGTCAGGTTGCAGGACTCTTGACCTACGCGAGCCTGCTCGAGGCGGGGGGCTGAGACGATGAAGGTCCGCATCCGAGGAAGCATCCTCGACCTGTTGGCGTTTCGCGGGCTGCCCGGCAAGCGGAGGAAGCGCTTCGCCAAGGCCTCCGCCGCGCCGCTGCCGGTGCATCCGGTGAACGAGCTGGCGGGGCGGATCCACCCGTCGAGGCTCCATCTCGTGGTCACCGAGATCCGGGACGAGACCAAGACCACCCGCACCTTCAGGCTCGCTCCGTCTCCGGGATCGAACACCCGGGAGCTGCCCTGCTTCCGCGCCGGGCAGTACCTGAGTGTCAAGGCGAGCTTCGACGGTTCCCGCATCAGCCGGCCCTACTCCATCTCCTCGGCTCCCTTCGAGGCCTCGGGGCGGGACGGCTTCTACGAGATCACCATCCGCAGGGTCGAGGGGGGCTTCTACACCGATCACGTCTGGGGCACCTGGGAGGTCGGAACCCAGGTAGAGAGCTCCGGCCCAGTCGGTCTCTTCTACCACGAGCCCCTGCGCGACAGCCGCAAGATCGTCGGCCTGGCCGGCGGCTCGGGGGTCACCCCATTCCGCTCGATGGCCCGGGAGATCGTCTTCGGCGACCTCGACGCGGAGCTGCTTCTGATCTACGGCAGCAGCGACGAGGAGGACATCCTCTTCCAGGACGAGCTCGGGGAGCTGGAAAGCCGGTCCGCCGGCAGGGTCCGCGTCGTGCACGTCCTGAGCTGCGAGGTGGTCTCGCTCGAAGGCTGCGAACGGGGGCTCATCACGGCCGATCTGATCCGGCGCCATGCGGACGTGGAGAGCGATTCCTTCTTCGTCTGCGGTCCCGAGATGATGTACCGGTTCCTCGAGGCGGAGCTGGCGAGGCTCGAGCTGCCGCGGAAGCGGGTGCGCCGGGAGGTCTGGGGGGAGCTCGCGGACGTCACCAGCCGGTCCGACTTCCCCGCCGAGGCGGTGGGAAAGACCTTCCAGATGAGGGTGAAGATGGCCGGCGTCACGAGCGAGATCCCAGCCCGGGCGACGGAGACCGTCCTGGTCGCGATGGAGAGGGCGAACCTGGCCTCGCCTTCGCTGTGCCGCTCGGGGGAGTGCGGCTTCTGCCGCTCGCTGCTGCTCGGTGGAGACGTCTTCATCGCGCCGGAGAGCGACGACCGCCGCGCCGCCGACCGGAAGCTCGGTTACATCCACCCCTGCTCGGCGTACCCCCTCTCCGATCTGGAGATCGAGACGCCCGGGGAGGCATGAGGGCAGCTTGCCGGCCCCGAGCCGACCCGCGGACGTCGCCCAGAATTCTCGAATGCTGACCCGCTAGCGATGGAGGTTCCAGACATGTCCGATCGCATGATCGACAGGCTGAGCAGAGACCAGTTGGACGGGATCCGGAACGCCTTGCCCATCGAGGTGATCTTCGTCGATGAGAACGATCGCCTTCAGTACTGCAACAAGACCGAGCGGCATGAGCGAATGAGACAGGGGGATACCCTCGGCCCCGACATCCGGAGCTGCCACAAGCCCGAGAGCCTGCCCCGGACCGATCAGATGCTCGACGACCTGCGAAGCGGAAGGAAGGACGAGGATGAGTTCTGGATCGACGGCCTCGGCGTCAAGCTGCTCAACAGGTTCCTGGCCGTGAGAGACGGGTCGGGCAAGTACCTGGGCTGCATCGAGTACCTCCTGGACTTCACGGCGCTCGAAGCCCTGGCGAAGGCCAAGGAGGGCGCACATCGCTTCGTCTCCAGTCCGAAGACCTCCCTGGCGGGAGGCCGGAGATGAAAGGCAGGGGCGACGCTTCACGACGGCGGGTGCTCGACGCTCTGAATCGTCGCGAGCCGGACCGGATTCCCTTCGATCTGGGCAGCTCGATCGAGACGGGGATCACCACACAGGCCTATCAGGGGCTGGTCGAGCACCTCGGTCTCACCGAGGAGCCGGACGGCACGCTTCCCAACCTGTTCCTGACCGCCGGTGGCTTCGCGCAGATTCCCGAGAACATCCTCCGGGAGCTGAAGGTCGACGTTCGCGGTGCTCTCATCCAGCTCCCGTCCGAGCCCGAGCCGGAGCTCGAGATCGAGGGTGAGTCCACGGTGGTCTATCACGACGAGTGGGGCATCAAGTGGGCGAAGCCGCCGTCGAGCCTCTACATGGATCCCGTCGGCGCCCCCCTTCCGGGCGAGCTCAGCGCCGAGCGACTCGCCAACCATCCGTGGCCGGATCCCGATCAGGAGGGCAGGTACGTCGGCATTCGCGAAGAGGGTGCGCGGCTCCGCGATACGGGGTGTGCGGTGATGTTCAGCCTCTACGGTCTCGGGATCTTCGACATGGCGACGATGATCCACGGGATCGAGGACACCCTGATGGACATGGCAGCCAACCCGACGGCGATGGAGGATCTGTTCGACCGGATCACGGAGTTCCAGATGCGGATGTGGACGAATGCCCTGGAGATCCTCGGCGGGAACATCGACGTCTGTCTCCACAGCGACGATCTCGGAAGTCAGAACACCTCGATCATGTCGCCCGACATGTATCGCAGGCTACTCAAGCCGCGCCACGCCGAGCTCTTCGCCCACATCAAGAGGAGCGCGAAGACGGAGGTCAAGCTCCTGCTGCACTCCTGCGGCAGCGTACGCTCCCTGATTCCCGATCTGATCGACGTGGGTATCGACGCGCTCAACCCGATCCAGGTCGGCGCCGCCAACAT
>CAZBWD010000151.1:0-4634 GCA_964495585.1 uncultured Thermotogae bacterium | reverse complement strand
GATCAGGCCAGCTTGGCGGATCACCTGTGGCGGGTCGCCGCTTTCCGGGCCTGGGGTTGCCTTCTCGGGGGGAACCGGCGAGGATGGGGTCCGTCATGGCCGGGCAAGCGCGATACGGCACACTCACCACCTGGATCTACCGCCTGGGGATCGATCCGCTCCTGCGGCCGCTCCGTCGCCGGGTGGTTGCCGTCTGCCGGGACCTGGGAGCGCGAAACGTCCTCGACATCGCCTCGGCGACGGGGGCCCAGTGCATCGCGCTCGATCGGGCCGGGATCCGGGCCACCGGTGTTGACCTCTCGGCGGTGATGGTCCGGATGGCGCGACGACGGAGTCCCGGGACGGTCCGATACGTCGAGGCCTCCGCTCTGGATCTCCCGTTCGAATCGGGGGCATTCGACGTGGCCCTGTTCCTGCTCGCCCTTCATGAACACCCCGAGGCGATGCGCCGGGCGATGCTGCGTGAGGCGCAGCGGGTCCTCACGCCCGACGGCGTCCTGATCCTCGCGGAATACGCGCAACCGCAGAGGATGTTCCTGAACGCGTCCTGGTGGGTCATCCGTGCCATCGAGCGGCTGGCGGGCGGGGAGCACGCGACGAACTTCCGCGCGTTCATGCGGGCCGGTGGGGTTCGGGGTTTGGAACATCGGGCCGGGCTTGTGGTCGAGCAGCGGCAGCGGTTGAACAGTGGCGCTATCGAGCTGGTCGTCTGCCGGTTCCATCGTGGGGCCACCCTGCTCTACGGCGAGCGTCCTTCAGAGGAGTGCTCGTCCTGAACATCCTTGCGCGTTGTGCCGCGGATTTCGCTGTGGCTCGTCCTTGTGTCGCCTGGCGGGTGGTGGAGACCCGGGAACTTCGCCATGGTCGTGCGGATCGTTCGCGAACTCGCCTGCGGTCTTGGATGCGATCCCCCGACTGCTGATCCAGCGGCGCGTCTACGAAAGCCTGCTGAACGAGAAGCATCTCGAGCTGAAGCACGAGTCCCGAGCCCGGCGCGGGAGAGGCGATCCGGGAGGCACGTGCGAGCGCCTTCACCAGGAGCTGACCGAAAATCCTCGTTGTACGCTTACACCAGCCGCATCGACGCGCGTTCGGCGATACCTGTCTCCTTGACACCGATGACCCGATGCGTATCATCTCGTGCTGATAGGGGATGGAGTCCCCCGCAGAAGCGCCCTCCGGGCTAATGACTCCTGCCGGGAGAGCCTGGGAGGGGCACGATCATCAGGAACCAGATGGCTCCTTCGAGGCGATAACCCGAAGGAGTTTTTTCATGGTCTTGATCCACGAATCGCGACGACCCGACCGCATCGAGGACCATCCCCGAGCCCTACCAAGGTCCGACTTCTGCCAGACCCGGCCTGCTGACTCGTTGCCGCCGGAGCTGTCGAATCTGTTTGGGACGTCAACCAGTCCTTCGATACACGGAATGCCTGTTGATGGTCATGAACGCTGCTCCCGCCGACCTGGCTTGCTGGAGCAAGCGCATCGCCGAGTACAACCGCCCGCTCGAAATCGAACACAAGTTCAGTGACTGAGCGGGTTTCGGACGTTGGTGGAGGGAAACCGGCATGTCGGAAGACAGTCTGCATACAGAAGGTCTGCAACGACCGCTCGAGCGACATCGTCCTCAGGTGCGTTCGTTCGATGCACCCGGCTCTTGCGACACCGGCACCGTAGGTTTTCGCAGCGTTCTCTTCCTGCAGCCTGACGACCGTGCCCGCCAGGAGACGCGAGAAAGCCCCGAGTACTTCCGCGATCTGAATCTCGACCAGGTCGTGGATGCCATTACGTCCGGCTGGAGTGAATTCGACCTTGCACCCTTCTTTCAAACCCCTCTGAAGGACTTGGATACGATCGCCTACCGCCAGGAAGTCATGCGCGATCTGGAGAACCGGGGTGCCATGCAAGCCGTCAGGTCGTTTACCGAGCGCATCAGCGACATGCGCCGGTATCTCAACCTGTCAAAGGAGCTTTACTACAAGCAACACAAGGAGGGCTGGCTCCTCGCCTCCGTCAAGCTCTACTGCGAAGCGGTCGAACACCTGTCGCAGGATCTGGCCGAGACACGCCTGGCATCCCGCGGCTTACGATCCTTCCGGGAGTTCCTGGCAGCATACGTAGGATCGAGTGCGTTCGGCAGGCTGGCGGCCGGAGCAGCGAGGCTCACGGACGAGCTGTCAGCCGTCCGGTACTCGCTTGTCATCAAGGGGAGCCGTGTCACTGTTCGTCGCTACGACGGGGAGGTCGATTACAGTGCCACCGTCGAAGGGACGTTCCGGAAGTTCCGTCAGGGAGCCGTGAAGGACTACCGGCGGAAGTTCAAGGGATCCGGCATGAACCACGTTGAGGCTCAGGTGCTGGAGCGGGTGGCGCGGTTGAATCCGGATACCTTCAGCGCCCTTGAGGGGTTCTGCGCCGAACACGCCGGGTATCCGGACGGGACCATCCTGAGGTTCTACCGCGAGATCCAGTTCTACGTCGCCTGCCTCGGGTACGTCGAGGCCCTCCGGAGCGCCGGCTTGAGCTTCTGTTACCCGCAGGTTTCGGATCGCTCCAAGGAGGTGTGTGTCCGGGATGCCTTCGACCCGGCGCTCGCTCACAAGCTCGTCCGGGAGCAGGGCACGGTCGTGCCCAACGATTTCTTCCTGCGCGGCCCGGAGCGCATCTTCGTCATCTCCGGTCCGAACCAGGGCGGAAAGACGACGTTCGCACGCATGTTCGGCCAGTTGCATTATCTCGCCAGCCTGGGTTGTCCGGTCCCGGGCACGGAGGCGCGGCTCTTCCTCTTCGACCGTCTGTTCACGCACTTCGAAAGGGAGGAGGACATCGCCAACCTCCGCGGCAAGCTGGAGGACGATCTGGTGCGGATCCGGTGGATCCTGGACCAGGCAACGCCGAACAGCATCCTCGTCATGAACGAGATCTTCGCGTCCACCACCCTCAAGGACGAGATCACCCTGAGCGAGAACGTGCTCGAGAAGGTGTCGCAACTCGACCTCTTGTGCGTCTGCGTCACCTTTCTCGATGAGCTTGCCTCGCTCAATGACAAGACGGTCAGCATGGTCAGTACGGTCGATCCGGACAACCCGGCCGTGCGGACCTATCGATTGGAGCGGCGGTCGGCCGATGGACTCGCCTACGCCCTCGCCATCGCCAAGAAACACCGGTTGACCTACACGCAGCTGAAGGAACGGATCAAGACATGAAAGCGTTCTTGATGCACAGGGATCGGGATTTCGACCTGGAGCAGGACCTGCCGCGCAACACCTCCCTGCTGGCGCAGGATCTGGAGCTTCGCACGCTGCTTGACGCCATGGCGGACGGGGACGAATACCTCCTCGATGTGGCGCAGAAGGCCATCTTTTCGGGCTTGCAGAACGATGTGGAAACGATCCTGTATCGACAGGCGGCCGTGAAGGACTGCCTGGGGAACCCCGCGGCGGTCAGGGCGCTCTACGATCTCGCGGTGGAGGCGATCGAGGCGAAGCGGAACCAGCGGTTGGGCATCTTCAGCCACAATCCGGGTGCCATTCTGCACAGCGCGATCAACCTGATGCGGATGTTCACGGGCATCCTGAGAAGGGTGAGGGACATCGCACAGGCGCATGGCGAGCGGTTCGAATCCGAGGCGTTCAGGTCCCTGTTCGCGACGCTGGAAGAGGAATTGAGCGACGAGTACCTGGGGAGCGTTCAGGATCATCTCAGGCAACTGGAGTTCCCCTCCGGCATCCTGGTGAGCGCCGAGCTCGGGAGAGGTAACGAGGGCAGGAACTACGTCCTGAGGAAACCGCGAGAGCGGAGCTGGACGCAGCGGTTGTTGGGAAGCCGACAGCCCGCCTGCTCCTTCTCCATCCACCCTCGCGATGAAGCGGGGGGAAGGGCCCTGTCCGAGTTGCGGAATCGGGGCGTCCACCTGGCTGCCAACGCGTTGGCCCAGTCCGCCGATCACATCCTCAGTTTCTTTCAGATGCTGCGGGCGGAACTGGCCTTCTACATCGGTTGCCTGAACCTGTACGGCCGGCTGACCGCCAAGGAAGAGCCGGTGTGCTTCCCGCGACCGGTACCCGCGGGCGCGCGCCGGCACCGCCTCAGCGGGCTGTACGATGTGTGCCTCTCGCTCCACATGGGGCACAGGGTGGTGGGCAACACGGCGGATGCCGACGGCAAGAGCCTGGTGATCATCACCGGTGCCAACCAGGGAGGGAAATCGAGTTTCCTGCGCAGTATCGGCCTGGCTCAGTTGATGATGCAGTGCGGCATGTTCGTCGGGGCCGAGTCCTTCGATGCCGCGCTGTGTACGGGCCTGTTTACCCACTACAAGCGGGAAGAAGACACGACGATGGAAAGCGGCAAGTTCGACGAGGAGATGTCCCGCATGAGCGACATCGCCGAGACGGTTGCGCCGGATTCCATGATCCTGTTCAACGAATCATTCGCCGCCACCAACGAGCGTGAAGGCTCGGAGATCGCAAGGCAGATCGTGTCCGCCCTGCTGGAGGAGCGCATCAAAGTCTTCTTCGTGACGCATCTCTACGACTTCGCGCGCAGGCTGTTCGAGAAAGGGATAAAGGACGCGATCTTCCTGCGCGCCGAAAGGCTGCCCGACGGGACGCGAACCTTCCGGCTCGTTC
>CAZBWD010000150.1:0-4638 GCA_964495585.1 uncultured Thermotogae bacterium | reverse complement strand
ATTGTCCCCCAGCCCGAGGAGGTCGCGGGGAACCCTCGCGCGCGCAGCGCGAAGCTGCGGGCCGGCCGGAAGCTCGCCCCGGCCTGAGGGTGCTCGGCAGCAGGCGGGCCGATCGCTTTTCGGTCACTCCTTGACAGGCGACAAGTGAGCCTCTAAGGTAGGAGACTTGTGTAACGGCACGTTCCCGTCCTCGGGGCAGAGCCGGGTGCCAGAACGGAAGGCCGGCGAAAGGAAGGAGACCGAGCATGTCGCATGAAGACGAACTGGAAGCGTTGTTGCGCCCCCCGGCGATGGAGATGCCGCCCTACCCGCCGAAGGTCATCACGCTGGCGAGCGGGGAAGAGATGCTGGTCCGCCAGATCGACCGGGACGAAGTCCCGACCCTCCTCCACGCGATCGCCCCGCTGCTCTGGATCGAGCGGGACTACTACGATGTGGTCGCCGCGCGCCTCTTCGGCGAGCTGCTTGCCTACAAGCGCTACCGCGTGCGGGACGAGTACTGCCTCGTCGGACTGATCGATGGGGTCCTCGCCGGGATCGTGAACGGCCGGGCGGTCAGCCCGCAGGTCGGGATGAGCTACCACACCCTCACGATCCGTCGCGGCCTGCGGGTCGGCTCCCACCTGTTCGCGGCGAAGATGGAGTACCACATCGACTTCCTCAAGGAGCAGGAGGTGCTCATCGTCGCCGAGAGCCCGATCGGGTTCCGCCGGTGGATGATCGAGTACCCGCTCGACAAGAAGTACGAGGTGCAGCATGAGCTCGGCGGGGTGCCGTCTTGGACGCTCACCAAGAAGACCTACCTTGCGGCCAAGCCGCGGCTCGTGGCGGGAAGGCGGCCGGCCCCCCCGGAGCTCCTGGAGCGGGCGAAGACGATCGTCCTCCCGGGCGAGGAACGGGTGAAGGCGCAGGTCCTCGGAGAGAAAGAGGTGACGTCATGAGGAAGGTGGCGATCATCGGCGCGGGGATGACCCGGTTCGGCCGCTCCGAGGCGAGTCTCATCGACCTCCTGTCCCAGGCCTCCCTCGCCGCGCTGCGGGACGCGGCGCTCGGGGAGCGCCGCGTCGATGCGGTCTACGTGGCGAACATGGGGGCGGCGCGGCTCAACCGCCAGACGGCGGTCGCCAGTGCCCTGGTTGACGCGCTCCAGCTGTTCCCGGCGACGGCCGAGGCCGTGGAGAACGGCCCTGCCTCCGGGGCCTCGGCGTTCAAGAACGGCTTTCAGGCCGTGGCATCGGACATGGCCGACGTCGTTCTCGTGGTCGGCGGGGAGCGGATGCGGGCGGTGAACAACCTCGAGGCGACCGACTTCGTGGCGAGCCTTTCTCATCCGCAGGCGGAGTACATCTACGGGGTGACGCTCCCGGCGCTGGCTGGCCTGTTCGCCCGGCTGTACATGGACCGCTACGGGATCCGACCCGAGCACCTGGCGCGGGTGGCGATCAAGAACCACTCGAACGCGCTCAAGAACCCGTACGCGCACATCCGCCAGGCGATCACGATGGAGGGGATCCTCACCGCTCCCGAGGCGGTCGTGAACAACCCGCTCATTGCCGATCCCCTGCGGCTGTACGACTGCTGCCCGGTGAGCGACGGCGCGGCTGCGCTCGTCCTGTGCCCGCTCGAGACGGCGCAGAGGATGGGCCGGCCGGTCGTGCGGGTCGGCGGGATCGGGCAGGCGACCGACACCCACGCCGTGCACGAGCGGGCCGATCCGACGCAGCTCTCCGCGGTCCGGCTGGCAGCGCAGAAGGCGTTCTCCATGGCCGGACTGACCCCCAAGGAGATCGACGTGGTCGAGCTGCACGACGCGTTCACGATCCTCGAGATCGCGCAGAGCGAGGAGGCGGGCTTCTTCGAGAAGGGAAAGGGGCACCTCGCCCTCGAAAAGGGGGTCACCGCGCTTTCCGGGGAGCTTCCGATCAACCCCTCGGGCGGGCTCAAGGCCAAAGGACACCCAGTCGGCGCGACCGGTGTGGCGCAGCTCGTCGAGCTCGTGTGGCAGCTGCGCGGCCAGGCCGGGGAGCGGCAGGTCGATGGGGCGAAGAACGCGTTTTCCTGTAACTTCGGCGGGTTTGGGAACAACGTGGTGGCAAGCGTCCTGCGGAGGGAGGGCTAGCGATGGAGGAGAAGATCTACGGCGCGCGCTGCGTGGCATGCGGCAGGCAGAGCTATCCAGCGCACGCCGTGTGTCCGAAGTGCGGTGGTCTGCAGTTCGAGCCGTTCGAGGTCGCCGGTGAGGGGAAAGTCCTCACTTACACCGACGTCTACGCGCTCCCCCTCGACTACGCGTTGCGCTACCTGCGCCTGGCGATCGTCGAGCTGGACGGCGGCCTGCGGGCGACCGGGCAGCTCCTCGACGAAGAGCCCCGCATCGGAAAGCGGGTCCGCACGACGATCAGCGTCGTGCGGGAGTCCGGCGGCCGCAAGATTCACGGCCTGCAGTTCGTCCCGGTGTAGCCGGCCGATTCAGGCTGCGTGGCGTGCCTGGTTGAGGGTTGTACGAACGGATCGGGCGCCGTGTTGTCCGGGTGGCGCGTGAGGCTGTGGTCTGTGCTATCCTCCGGCTGTGATGGCGAAAGCGGTTGACGTCGCGGTGATCGGCGGCGGCCCGGCGGGGATGACCGCCGCCTACCGCGCCGCGCAGGCCGGCTGCCGGGTCGTCATTCTCGATCGGATGGATCCGCCCGGCCGGAAGCTCTTGCTCTCCGGCGGGGGACGGTGCAACATCCTGCCGCGCGTCGTCGATCCCTCGCTCTATGTCACCGATTCGTCACGCAACAGCCTGCGCAAGATCCTCCTGTCCTGGCCGCTTGCGGAGGTGCGGGCATTCCTCGAAGGGGAGCTGGGCCTGCACCTCTTCGAGGAGGCAAAGACCGGGAAGACCTTTCCGGTCGGCGGGGGTGTAGAGGTGCTGCGCCGATTCCTCACCGGGCTGCGGCGGGTCGGGGTGACGCTGCGTACCCGCGTGTCGGTTGAACGGATTCTTCCATCGGACGTGGCGGTCGTCCTGTCGAGCGGCGAGGCGATCGCGGCCGGCGCGATCATCCTGGCGACGGGCGGGCGCTCCTATCCGAAGACCGGCAGCGACGGGACGGGCTACGAGATCGCTCGTGGGTTGGGACACCACCTGATCGAGCCGTACCCGGCGCTCGTCGGTCTGCGCGGCGGCACTGCGGCGCACCACCGCCTGGCCGGGGTGTCGGTCCCCGTGACGCTTTCCGTCGGTTTGGGCCGATCTTGCGTTCGAGCCTCGGGCGACTTCCTGTTCACCCATCGGGGCTACAGCGGTCCGGTCGTCCTCAACCTCTCTCACCTCGCGGCGCGGGCGGTTCAAGCGGGCGCGCCGCTCCGCTTCGAGGTGGCCTGGGGTGGGTGTAGCCCCGACGTGTGGGAGGAACGCCTCACCCCGGGCGGGAAGACCGTCGCCGGGCGGCTCAAGGAGTTCCTGCCCGACCGTTTGGTCGATCTGTTGCTCGACGAACTCGGCCTTCGGGAATCGCGGCTTTCCAGCCCTCGCCGTGAGGATCGCACGCGGCTTGTCACAGCGCTCGGGGCTTACCCGCTTCCCTGGTCGGCCTGCGAGGGGTGGGGCGAAGCCGAGGTGACGGGCGGCGGGGTCAGCCTGGGGGATGTGGATCCGAGGAGCTTGGAGAGCCGGGTGGTTCGCGCGGTTCATCTGTGTGGTGAGCTGCTCGACGCCTTCGGACCGCTTGGTGGGACGAACCTTCTATGGGCCTTTGTTACAGGCAAGATCGCCGGGGACGGAGTGGCCAGAAACGCGCATTCTTCCACCTGAAACAGCAGTCCTATGACACACAAGAAGGTGTGAGTTGTCCCTTGTAAAGGTGTGCTGAGGGATTGTTCAAGCCTACGATAGCGCGCTAAATGGTCGTGGTGATGGGAATCACATTCGATTCCCGGGTGGTGAAGGAGCATCGTCCTTAGGAAGAGGGGGAATTCCCAAGGTCTTTGCCTCCTTGAAAGCGCGGCGGAAACGCTCAGCCCTCCGGCGTCTCCGCCGCAGTCTATTGGGAGCGTCCCGAAGCTGCGACATCGCTTCCAACCGTGCCCGCAGCACAAGAGCCCCTCCGCCCGACGGTGTTTGGAGACATTCAGGGGAGAAGCACCGGGCGTCCAACCCGCTCCAGAGCAGGCATTATCAGCAAGTGGGATGGCTTCAGCGGCTTCAGGCGAGCCAGCTCGCGATGATGAGGCTCACCCACGCAAGGATGAAGGCGACTGGGAGGCACACCGGGAGAACTTTCGCCGCGATCCGAGACAGCCAGGGGATATGTCCAACGCTGGGGTGCCACTCGTTGCATGTCCAGTGCGCGGCGGGTACGCACACCTCGCGTCCGCGCAGGAGCTTGTGAGCGCTGCGGTGGAACTCCCCGCCGGCGAACTCCCCCTCCAGGCTGCACAGGAGCTGCTCCCAGTGCGTGTTCTCCTTGGCTGCACGGGACTGGACGGATGCCCAGCAGAGGGCCGTGAACAGGCCGAGCGCACCGAGCGCTGTGCTGAACTGCCTCGCCTCCTGCAGTGTGTAGGTCAGGCCGGGGAGGGCCCGGGGCAGGTTGGCCCCCCGGTGGGCGTGGAGCAGGGGCCCCAGCAGGGCCCAATGGGTGGGTGCCTGGG
>CAZBWD010000149.1:0-4643 GCA_964495585.1 uncultured Thermotogae bacterium | reverse complement strand
ACGCTACGACTGCCTTTCCATACTCTCGGTGTGACCACAAACTGTACAACGACAGCCGGGCTACCAGCAGGCGATCGAACGGTTATTCAACCTCGCCTACACCCTGAAGTTCTCGCTCAAGGGTGCGGGGGCCCTCGATTTCAAGGTGCCGCCCCTCGAGTGCCTGTGGACCGGCGAACCGGGTGTGACTCCGATGTCGGAGTGGGCGTGGCGGCTGCTGATCCGCATTCCCGACGCGGTGACCGCGGCCCACGTCGATGCAGCGGCGCGCCAAGTCCGCGAGAAGAAGGGGCTCGACGCCGCAGGGGACCGGGCACGAGGTCTACCTGAGCGACCCGCGGCGCACGGCCCACGAGCGACTGCGGACGATCGTTCGCATGGCGGTCGCCGGCCAGCCGGCTTCCGCAGGATGAGGAACACCGACCGGGCCGCTCAGCCCGGGCGACTACTCGGTGGTCGGCCGGCGGAGCACCACCGAGGCCAGCACGATCGTGAGGACGAGAAACGTGAGAACCCCGGCGAGGCCGACCGGCTCCTGCCACGGGGCGAGCCCCTTCACCATTACCGCGCGCAGGAGCCGGTTGGAGTAGGTGAGCGGCACGAGGTAGGAGAGCGGCCGAAGGAGTCGGGGGATTGCTTGAAGCGGCCACAGCATCCCTGACAGGAGGATCGACGGCAGGTAGACGAACGGGAAGAACAGGATCGCCTGCGACTCCGTCTGTGAGAGGGCGGACAGGAACGCCCCCAAGCCGACGTTCCCCACGGCAAAGAGGATGATGCACACCAACGCCCAGGCGAGCGATCCGTTGATCACGATGTCGAAAACGAGCTTGCCGACGAAGAGCAGCAGCGCGGACTGGACGAGCGCGACGAGGCCGAACGCCGTCAAGTAGCCAAGGACGAACTCCGCCCGACGCACCGGGGAGAACCAGATCCTGGCGAACGTCCCGTCCACCTTCTCGCGCACGACCGACAGAAGCGTCAGCACAGTGCACAGGAAGGTCACCACCATCCCCATGATCGCCGGGGCGAAGCTGTCGATGAACCGGACGGGAACCCCGTAGAGGTCCTTCTCTGCCACGTTGACCGGCCCGCCCTCCCCGAGACCCATGAGCGCGTCAGCGAGCCCCTTCTTCACCGCAGCGGCAATCTGTGGATCCGATTCGTCGAGCGTGAGGTCGAGCGTTCCCTGCGCCGGGGTGGCGATCCCCATCGCGAAGTGCGCATAGTACAGGCTGGTGAACTTCTCGGGTATACGGATTACCGCCTGGTACCCCTCCTGCAGGAGGAGCGCCTGCGGATCGGGGGATCCCTGAAGCACAGTGACGACGAAGGTGGGATCCACCTTCAGGTTGTCGATGATCGAGGCGGTGAGATCGGTCTTGTCCTGGTCGAGGACCGCGAGCCGCACACCGTGGATGTCCCCGGCAAACGAGAAACCGAACAGGATCATCGCCAGGGTCGGCACGACGACCATGAACACGAGCACCCGCTTGTCGTGCCACAGCTGCCGCAGGACCCGCTCGGCCACGGCTCCGATGCGTACCGGATTCATCGCGCCCCCTTCGTCGAAGCCTGCGTCAGGGCAAGGAAAACCTCTTCCATCGACGGCACGCGATCACCCGCGGCCACCTGCGCCTTGAGCTCCGTGGGGGTTCCCTCAGCCGTGAGGCGCCCGAGGCGCATCATCCCCACCCGGCTGCAGCGTTCGGCCTCCTCCAGATAGTGGGTGGTGAGAAGGATCGTGTGTCCGTCACGGTTGAGGGCGTGGAAATGCTCCCAGAACCGGATGCGAAGCGCGGGATCCAAGCCGATCGTCGGCTCGTCGAGAAGCAGGAGCTCGGGGTTGTGGAGCAGCGCACAGGCGAGCGACAGCCGCTGCTTCTCCCCCCCGCTCAGCCGGTCAGCGCGCTGGTGCGCGAGGCTGGTCATACCCATCAGGTCGAGCAGCGGGTGCGCGGCCGCCCGGACGGCGCGCCCGCTCATTCCGTAAATCCGCCCGAAGAAGCGCAGGTTCTCGGCCACCGACAGGTCGCGGTACACCGCGTGCTCCTGCGGCATGTACCCGACGTTCGCCTCGATCGCCCGCCGCTCGGAAGGGATGGGATGACCCAACAGGCAGGCGGTGCCGGCAGTCGGTCTCGTCAAGCCACAGATGAGACGGATGAGCGTCGTCTTTCCGGCCCCGCTCGGGCCCACCAGGCCGTAGATCTCGTCCCGATCGATCCGCAGATTGACTTCGTCCACCGCCCGCCGCTCTCTGAACCGCTTTGTGATCGAGCGCGTCTCGACGACCGTCTCAGTCATTCCCGCCCCCCGTCGGTGGCCCCTGCGCGCCCGGGGGCGCGAAGAGACCCGGATCGAGCCCGTGGTTCACAGCCACGGCGGTATACGAGATCACGTTTGCCAGCGCCCCGCTGGGATCATAGGTGTCCATTTCGAGAGGGAGGTACATCCCGGAGGCAACCTGTGTGATCTTGGCGAACCGCGTGTCCGCGAGGAGGTTGCCGTTGACATCGTACAGCTTTCGCTCTATCGGGACGAGGGCTTGGGCGTCCACCCACAGCTCGATCCGGCCGTAGGTCGCGTTAGACGAGGCCGGGATGCCATCCAGGTGGTACACCGCCCCTTGGGCGGCCGTCTCTTGCTTGAGGTCGAACGTGTAGTCATCCAGGATGTCGTGGACATCCCGGAGGATGTTGCGCATCAGGAGCCAGGGCTGCTCTGCAGAGGAAAGGGTCGTCAGGTCTTTGGTGAACCACTGATTGGACGCGGCGATGTAGACCCACATCGAATCGCCCACGATGAGGGTGAGGTTCCCCGCCAGGTAGGAGGGCTCCAGGTATTCCAGACGCATCTTGTCCGGCTGGAGTAGAAGGAGGCGGATTTCTTGTGTCAGAGCCACCTTTCCGTTGGTGTAGGTCTGGATGGTCAGTGTGGCATCAAGGTCGTGGATCGCCTCCCCGTTCTTCTTCATCGCACCGATGATCCCTTGGGCGGTCATGGGTGAGGCGGTGTCGGCGATGGTCGTCGATCCAACGATGGCACACACGATCAGTCCCACGATCAGCCCCAGGACGAGACACTGCACGTTTCCCGACCGGTTTCGTATGTGGTTCATGTTCCCCCCTTTCCTCTCCCCGAAAGGTCTGCCAGCCCCTTCGGGGTGAGCAGGCCCTCGCAGTAGATCTTGATGATCGCCTTCGCCAGGTCCGGGAGCCGATAGCCGCCCTTGCGCATCGTCTGCAGGTTGACCGCTGACCGGACCGTGGTCAGAAGCAGGAACAGCCA
This sequence comes from uncultured Thermotogae bacterium, assembly GCA_964495585.1. Lineage (GTDB taxonomy): Bacteria > Bipolaricaulota > Bipolaricaulia > UBA7950 > UBA9294 > CAZBWD01. Next base: position 1,352 of record CAZBWD010000149.1, on the reverse strand, counting down.
CAGGTCGAGGTCCATGTCAGCCCGCACGAACCCTTGGGCCTGGGCCTCCTGAAGCAGGTCCTTCAGCCGTCCGAACCGCCGGGCACGCGCCGGTTCAACCCGCTCCCACAGGGCGGGGGCGATCCGCTCCACCTGATCGATAAGCCGCGTTTGCACCCGCTGCATGAGGTCAGCCACAAAGGCGAGCGACGCCGCGACCCGCTCGATCGCCGGGGCCTCACCCTCCAGGATCCGGTCCCACTCCGCGAGGTTCCCTTCGACGAACGCGTCGAGCACCGCCCCCATCAGGGCGTCCTTGTTTTCATAGACGCGGTAAAGGGTCTTCTTGCTGATCCTCGCCCGCGCGGCGACCGCGTCGGTCGTCACTGAGGCGAATCCCCGTTCGAGCAGGAGATCCCGCGCCGCAGTGAGGATTCGACCCTTTATCCCTTCCGTCGAGACCGTGTCAGCGCACTCCTTGGATACTCATATGGTTTCCACAGTATCCTAGCCGCTGTACCCCGCCCGGTCAAGGCACGGGCATGTTCCAACGGAAAGCGGACTGCACGACAGCCCCCTCCGGCCCACCCCGCTAGGAGGCCGGGCGTCCCACGAAAGACGGCTTCCGGGCGACGAGGATCTCGACCGGAAGTCCCCACACGGTCTTCTCATCGATCGATAGGATCTGGAGACCGGCCGCTCGCACCGCTTCGCCCGCGTGGATCGGCCGGCAGTCGATGAGGACGGGAAATCGTTCGTGCAACCACTCATAGACCTGCTCGATGACGCCACCCCGTTTCGACATCGCCACCACGCCGAGCCGTCCGCCCTCACGCAGGACCCGCACGCACTCCCGCAACACGGCAGGAATCTCCGGGGTGTCGAACAACTCGAGCGTGAAGCTCATGAAGACCGCAGTGAAGCGATCGACCGCGAACGGCAGCGCCGTCGCGTCCCCACACCGCAGGTCCACCCGCCCGGAGAGCCCCGCGGCTTCCAGCTTCGATCGCGCGACGCGAGCCATCCCTTCCGAGAGGTCGATCCCGTGGACCCTCCCCGCGTCCCCCACCGCCCGCGCCAGGGAAAGCAGCCCCTCCCCGGTTCCGAACCCGATCTCGAGGACGGCCTCGCCTTCCCGCACCGCGAGCCGCTCAAGACCGAGTCCCCGGAGCCGCCGCTCCGAACGCCCCGCAAGGTGATCGTACCAACCGCTCAGCCGATCGTAGTTCGCCTTGGCTTGACGCTTCGACCGCGTCACGCGACAGACCCGCGCGGCATCCCTCTTCATCGCCTTTCCCCGACCGTGCGCACAGCAAACCCAATCGGGTAGGAGGGGGCTTCACAGCCCCCGTCCTCCCACACCACCGGACATA
>CAZBWD010000148.1:0-4701 GCA_964495585.1 uncultured Thermotogae bacterium | reverse complement strand
ATCCTTGGGAGACGATCGCGGCGATCCGCGGGCTCGGGGCGCGGGTCGGGATCTCCCTTCGCCCGGGAACGGAGATCGACGCGGTCTTCCCGTTTCTCGATGCGGTCGACCTCGTCCTCGTGATGAGCGTCGATCCGGGCTTCGGCGGACAGGGCTTCCAGCCCGAGGCCCTCGAGCGGATCCGGACCCTGGGCCGGACGATCGGATCGCGGCCGGTCATGATCTCGGTCGACGGGGGGATCCACCCGGGGAACGTGCGGGAGGTGGTCGACGCCGGGGCCGAGGTGATCGTCGCCGGCTCGGCGATCTTCGGCGCGGCCGACCGGCACGCGGCGATGCAGGCCTTACTCGAGGCCGGGAGATGAACGACGAGGACCTGATGCGGATGGCCCTCGCGCTCGCGCGCCGCGGTGAGGGGGAGGTGAACCCCAATCCGCTCGTCGGGGCGGTCGTCGTGCGCGACGGGGAGGTCGTCGGTCGTGGCGTTCACCGGCGGTTCGGCGGGCCACACGCCGAGGTCTTCGCGCTCGAGGAGGCCGGCGAGGCCGCCCGCGGCGCGACCCTCTACGTCAACCTGGAGCCGTGCGTCCACTACGGAAAGACCCCCCCGTGTGTGGAGCGGATCATTGCTGCGGGGATCCGTCGTGTGGTCGTCGCCTGCCGCGACCCGAACCCCCTGGTCGACGGCAAGGGGATTGCCGCGTTGCGCGAAGCAGGCCTGGACGTGCAGGAGGGGCTACTCGAGGACAAGGCGACGGCGCTGAACGAGGCGTTCTTCAAGTTCATCAGGACGGGCCGCCCGTTCGTCCAGCTCAAGCTCGCGATGAGCCTGGACGGCAAGATCGCCACCGCAAGCGGGGATTCGAGATGGGTGAGCGGCAAGGCGTCGCGGGTCCGGGTTCACGCCCTGCGGCGACGGTACGCCGCGGTCCTGGTGGGGGTGGGGACGGTGATCGCCGACGACCCGGTGCTCACCGTCCGCCACGTCGAGGGACGCAGCCCGTTGCGGATTGTCCTCGACGGCTCCGGCCGGACGCCGCCGGCCGCCCGCCTCCTGCGGGAGGCGGGGCGGACGATCATCGTCACCGCTTCGATGAGTGACGGGGCGGAGGGGGCGCTGCGTCGTGCCGGGGCCGAAGTCTGGCGGCTTCCGGCTTCCGACGGCCGGGTCGACCTTCCCGCCCTGCTCGGGCGCCTGGGAAGAGAGGGGATCGATTCGCTCCTCGTGGAGGGCGGCGCGGAGACCGCTGCGTCGTTCCTCGAGGCTGGCCTGATCGACAAGGTCTCGTTCTTCATCGCCCCGCTCTTCCTCGGTGGCCGGGACGCGGTCCCTGCGATCGGTGGAACAGGCGTCCCGACCGTGGCGCAGGCGAGCCGGCTTCGGGGCGTGGACGTGGAGCGGGTCGGTGACGACCTCCTGGTCACCGGGTACCTTGCCTGAGTAGTCGATTGTCCGGTAGATCCCGGGCGCAAGCGGTGTGGACGAGGGATCGGTGATCGTCAGGTCGCGGGCCGCCTCCGACAGGAGCGGGAACGGGTCGATCGGGAGGCTGTGCCCGATCTCGCCGGTCCGGCTGATGATGTCGATCTTCCCCTTCGGCCGCAGCTTGATATTCCCCGTGTTCTCGAACGCCGCTTGGAGGGTCAGGGGATTCTCCTTGAGCAGGCTCGCCCCCACGATCCGGCCGGCGCGGCCCTCGGTACCGGGGATGGTCTCGCACACCTTCACCCCGAACCGCTCGATCGCCAGGTTGTTCTGTCATCGAATGGCCTGGACCGATGATCGGTCCTCGCGGCCGTCCGCCGAAGGACACCGGCGATCTGCACGGGGGTTACGAAGGGGGATCGATCGGGTGGAGAATGCAAGACGGAAGACCCCGGTGGGATTGCAGGATCCGATGGCCTTGTTCCCATCGCGGGGGCTGGTAGAATAGGCGGAAGAAGGGGGGTCGATGAGTAGTAGGTTGCGGTTCGCGTCATGGGTGATCCTGCTGGGTGTCCTCTCTGTGGGGGGCTGTCTGCCGCTTTCCCCGCTCGAGGTGGCGGGCGGCTGGACCGGCACGCTCACCTGGAGCGGGGCGCCGGTTCCCGGGATGACCACCCCGATCACCCTCACGCTCACCCAGGCCAACCGGACGCTCAGCGGCGAGGTCGGGCTGATGGGCCCGGGGTCGGCTCCCTTCTCCCTGTCGATCACGAGCGGGACGGTGGACGGGCACACGGTGTCGATCGCCGTGTCCGGGACGCTTGCGACCGTCTCCCCGCTCGCACAGGTCTCGATCGCCCTCTCCGGGGAGGGTGACGGGACGCACCTATCGGGCACGGGGACGCAGACCATCGATGGCACCGCGTACGCCTTCACGTGGGAGGCCGCGCTGACCGCCCCGCCGCCCTCTCAGGAAGGGTAGGCCGATGGACGCCGGTCGGATCTTCGACATCAAGCGGTTCGCGATCCATGACGGCCCCGGAATCCGCACGACGGTCTTCCTCAAGGGCTGTTCCCTGTCCTGTGCCTGGTGTCACAATCCCGAGAGCCACTCCCCGGCCCCGGAGGTCCTCTACTGGGAAGACCGGTGCACCGGCTGCGGGACATGCGTGGCGGCCTGCCCGCAGGGGGTCATCCGGCTGGTGGGGGGGCGACCGTTAACCGATCGTGCGGGCTGCACCGGCTGCGGGACATGCGTGGCGGCCTGCCCATGGGGGGCGCGTCAGCTCGTCGGGGAAATGATGACCGTCGAGGAGGTCATGCAGCGCCTGGAGAAGGACCGCCTCTTCTACGACGAGTCGGGCGGCGGGATCACCCTCTCCGGGGGGGAGCCGCTCGATCAGCCTGCGTTCTGCCGCGCGCTCCTTTCGCGATGCCGGGAGGTGGAGATCCATACCGCGCTCGACACCTGCGGGCAGGCAAGCGAGGAGACCCTGCTCTCCGTGGCAGCGCTTGCCGATCTCATCCTCTACGACCTGAAGTTGATGGATCCCGAGCGCCACCGGAGCTACACCGGCGCCTCGAACGAACGGATCCTCTCGAACCTCCGGCGGTTGGACCGGCTCAACAAGCGGGTCTGGCTTCGAATCCCGCTCATTCCGGGAATCAACGACGACGCAAAGACCCTGCGGGAGATGGCGGGGTTTGTGGCCGAACTGCGGTCGGTCGAGCGGGTTCAGGTGCTCCCGTACCACCGGGCGGGACTGAAGAAATACGAGCGCCTGGAGCGGCCGGCCCCCACCGCGCGCCTTGCGCCGCCTTCCCCGCAGGCCGTCGAGCAGGCCGTGGCGCGGTTGCGCAGGAAGACTGCGGTTCCGCTGCAGATAGGAGGTTGAACCATGAACGAGCGGGTTTCGAGGTTGAGGGAGAAGTGCGTCCGCACCGCGCCCTACGTCAGTGCGGAGCGGGCGGTCCTTCTGACGGAGTTCACCGCGCAGGACGGGGGCAAGGCCTCCTCCGCCCCGGTGCGTCGCGCGCTCGGGTTCTCGCACATCCTTTCCCACATGGCGATTGCGATCGACGAGGGGGAGCTGATCGTGGGGGAACGCGGTCCCGCGCCGAAGGCGACGCCGACCTACCCCGAGCTGTGCTGTCACAGCCTTGAGGATCTCGACATCCTCAATTCCCGCCCGAAGACCCCGTTCCACGTGAGCGATGAGGTCAGGCAAGTCTACGAGGAGCGGGTCATCCCGTTCTGGAAGGGGCGCACCCTGCGCGAGCTCCTCTTCTCCTCGATGTCCGAGGGGTGGATGAAGGCGTTTGAAGCGGGGGTGTTCACGGAGTTCATGGAGCAGCGCGCTCCGGGCCACGCCGTCCTCGATGGCAAGATCTACTCGCACGGTCTGCTCGACTTTGAGGTGCGGATCGCGCAGCGCCGCGCGGCGCTTGACTGGCGTGGCGACCCGCGCGCCTACGACAAGGACCAGGAGCTCCAGGCGATGGCGATCGCCTGTGACGCGGTGATCGGCCTTGCCGAGCGGTACGCCGGGCTCGCGCGATCGCTCGCCGCATCGGAAGGCGATCCCCAGCGCCGGGAGGAGCTCGAGCGGATCGCCCAGATCTGTTCCTGGGTCCCGGCCCACGCGCCGCGGGACTTCTGGGAGGCGCTCCAGATGTACTGGTTCGTCCACCTGGGCGTTGTCACCGAGCTCAACGAGTGGGACTCCTTCAACCCCGGGCGCCTCGACCAGCACCTTGCACCGTTCTACGAGGCTGACCTCAAGGCGGGTCGGCTCACCCGCGACGGTGCGAAGGAGCTCCTCCAGTGCTTCTGGGTCAAGTTCAGCAACCAGCCCGCGCCGCCGAAGGTCGGTGTCACCGAGGAGCAGAGCGCCACCTACAACGATTTCGTCCTCATCAATGTCGGCGGCCTCACCGCCGCCGGGGCGGACGCGACGAACGAGGTCTCTTACCTCATCCTCGACGTGATCGAGGAGATGCGGCTTCCGTATTCCGGCTCCTGTGTGCAGCTGAGCAAGAAGAACCCCGACCGCTTCCTCAAGCGGGCGCTGCGGATCGCGCGCACCGGCCTCGGGCAGCCGTCGATCTTCAACACCGACGCGATCCTGCAGGAGTTCCTCCGTGTCGGGAAGTCGCTTGCCGACGCGCGCGCCGGAGGCCCGAGCGGCTGCGTGACGATCAGCGCCTTCGGCAAGGAGAGCTGCGTGCTCACCGGGTACATGAACTGGCCGAAGATCCTGGAGATCACCCTGCAC
>CAZBWD010000147.1:0-4736 GCA_964495585.1 uncultured Thermotogae bacterium | reverse complement strand
CTGAGGAAGGCTGTTGCCTTGTGAAGCCCCGCCTTGTAGGCGGGGAGCTTCACTGGTTCCCGTTCACGGGGATCCTGTCGAACAGTATCTCGCTGCGCACGGTGACCGGGTTTCAGCTGTTGGACGCGGTAATCACCGGCAACTGGAAGGCGTTCCTCGACGTGCTCCGGCACCTCGTCCTGCCGGGGATCGCGCTCGGCGCCCTGCCGATGGCGATCATCGCGCGGATGATGCGCTCGTCGCTCCTCGAGGTCCTGGGGAAGGACTACGTCAACACCGCGCGTGCCAAGGGGATCCGGGAGCTGGTCGTGGTCTGGAAGCACGCGCTGAAGAACGCGCTGCTTCCGGTGGTCACGGTCGTCGGCCTGCAGTTCGGGAACCTCTTGTGCGGCGCGATCCTGACGGAGACCGTCTTTGCCATGCCGGGGATCGGGCGACTCGCCGTCACGTCGATCCTCTTCCGCGACTACCCGGTCGTCGAGGCGCTGGTCCTGTTCACCGCGCTTGCGGTGGTCATCGTGAACCTGCTGGTCGACGTCTCCTACGCCTACGTCGATCCGCGGATCCGTTACTGAGTCGGAGGCCAAGACGTGCTAGCGATCACGATCAAGCAGTTCCTGCGCAGCAAGGCGGGGATCGTCGGGTTCGGCATCCTCGTCGTTATTCTGGTGCTTGCTGCGTTTGCGGCCTATATCACGCCATACGATCCGATTGAACAGAACTTCACCCAGCGGTTGCGCGCACCTTCGGGGCATCACTTCATGGGGACCGACTGCTACGGCAGAGACATCTTCAGCCGAATCGTCTACGGGACCCGCTACGCGCTCCTGAGCGGCCTGCTCGCCGACGGGGTCGCTCTGGGGATCGGGTGCCTGCTCGGTCTGATCGGCGCGTTCTACGGTGGGTGGTGGGACTTCGTCATCATGCGCGGCGTCGACGTGATGATGGCCTTCCCGTACCTCCTTCTGGCGATGCTGACAATCGCCATCCTCGGACCGGGGCTGATCAACGCGATGATCGCGATCGGCATCGTCTACGCGCCGCAGTACGCGAGGATCCTTAGAAGCTCGGTCCTCTCGATCAAGGAAAGCGACTATGTGACAGCGGCGCGCGCGATGGGGGCGAGCGACCTGCGGGTCATGCTGCAGCACATCTCGCTCAACGCCATGGCGCCGATCATCGTGCAGGCCACACTGACCGCCGGTGCGGCGATCATCGAGGCCGCCGGCCTCGGCTTCCTTGGACTGGGGGCGCAGCCGCCGACCCCCGAATGGGGCGCGATGCTCTCCGGCGGGCGGGACTTCATGCTCTCCGCCCCGTGGATCGCCACCTTTCCGGGGCTCGCGATCGCGACGACCGTGCTCGGGTTCAACCTCCTCGGCGACGCCCTCCGCGACGCGTTGGACCCCACCCTTCACCGGTACTAGTTCAGAGTCCCGGGTCGAAAGTCGAGAGTCAGGGGCGTCAGGAGTTCGGCAGGGAAAAGGGGACAGGCTACTTTTTCGGCTAGCCTGAGATCATATTCTGTGGTACACAATGATTGATTGCATATCAGAGATGACCCGAAAAAGTAGCCTGTCCCCTTTTTTGTTCGGTTTCGGGTTTGTCTTCTCACCGGGTTCACCGAGCGGCTGGAAGGGGCCGGCGGTTGATCCACGACTCTGGACGGGTGACCCGTGACAGTTGATTAGGATGTGGGCGACGAGGAGGTCGGAATGCGTTATGGGAGTTTCGGCCGCTACGCGGACATCGACCTTTCTTCCGGGAAGGTCGGCGAGTACGGGATCCCCGTTGCCTGGCAGGAGCGGTTCCTCGGCGGTCGGGGAATCGGTGCGCGGATCCTCGCCGCGGAGCTCCCCGAGCGGGTCGACCCGCTCGGGCCGGAGAACCTGCTCGTCTTCGCCACCGGGCCGTTCCAGGGTACGGGTGTGGCCGGGGGAAGCCGCCTGGCGGTGCTCGCGGTCTCCCCGTCGACTGGCCGGGTGAGCGACTCGTTCGTCGGTGGCTTCTTCCCCCATGAGCTTGCACGCACGGGGTTCGACGGTCTCGTCCTTCGCGGACGGGCGGTCGGGCCGGTCTACCTCCTCGTGACACCGGATCGGGTCGAGCTCCGTGACGCGGACGACCTGTGGGGAAAGGACATCCTCGTGACGGACCACCTCCTGAGGGCCCGCCATCCCGGCGCGCGCGTCGCCTCGATCGGCATCGCTGGCGAGCAGGGGATCCCGTACGCTACGGTTATGGTCGACGTGAACCGGGCGGCCGGACGACCGGGGTTCGGGGCGGTCATGGGGGCGAAGCGGCTCAAGGCGGTCGCCGTAGTCGGGGGCATCGACAAGCCGATCTTCGATGAGACCCGCTTCTTTGATCTGCGACGAGGCTTCGCAGCGTGGCTTCTGGCCGATCCCGCGACGCAGAAGCGCAAGGCTCTCGGCACGGCGAAGTGCGTGCTCGAGCTTGACCGGTTGGGAATCCTTCCCACGCGAAACTTCCAAGAGGGGACCTTCGCCGGTGCGCCGCGGATCTCCGGTGAGGCGATGGCATCGCAGATCCTAGTTGGACGGGGTACCTGCACCGGCTGTCCGGTCGCCTGCAAGCGCGCCGTCAAGACAACGTTCTCCGGCGAGCCGGTCCTCGCGGAGTACGGTGGGATGGAGTACGAGACCGTGGCGGCGTTCGGCTCCCTGTGCCTGGTGGACGATCTCTCGGCGATCGCCCTGGCCAGCCAGAACTGCAACCGCTACGGCCTGGATACCATCGCCACCGGTGTCGCGATCGCCGCAGCGATGGAAGCAACGCAACACGGTGACCTTGGGGAGGACGGGATCGCGTGGGGGGATGGGGCGGCGGTGAACCGGCTCGTTCATGGGATCGCGCACCGCCAGGGCCTGGGCGCTCTCCTCTCTCAGGGGATGCGGGCCCTCGAACGGGAATGGGGAAGCGAGGTCGTGCTGCATGTCAAGGGGCAGGCGCTTCCCCTGCACGACCCCCGGGGCAAGAAAGGGATGGGAATCAGCTACGCGACAAGCCCGCGCGGCGCGACGCACATGGAGGGGTTCGACGACGAGATGCTCGTCGACATGGAGGACCCCACGCCGCGGCTCGGGGTGACCGGAGCGTTCGACTGGCGGGGTTGGGAGCGGAAGCCCGAGCTGTGTGTGCTCTATGAAAACCTGATGTCGTTCACGAACTCGCTCCTTCTGTGCGCCTTCGTATCGATGAGCAAGGTGGCCGGGCCGTACTACCCCTACGACCGGATCCTCGCCCTCCTCGCAGCGCTGACCGGCGAGGCGCTCGATTCGCAGGAGATGTTGAAGATCGGCGCGCGCAACTACCGGCTCCTGGAAGAGCTGGCTTTTCGCCTCGCCGGGCCGGGGGAGGACGCCCTTCCGCCGCGGTTCGAGCGGCCGATCCCAGCGGGGCCGTGCGCCGGGGAGAGGATCGACGGGCCGTCTCTTCAGGCCGCGATCCAGGACTACCGGATGCTGCGGTGCCGGCAGGCTAAGAGGGGTTCGGGCCGAGCTCAGTGAGGAGCGCGAGGACCCGATCGATCGGGAGGACGGCGCGGCGGTGCCCATCCATGCCGGTCATCGTCTCCGCGGCGAAGAGGGCGCAGAGGATCGACTCCTCCACCGCCTCGATCGCTGCCTGGAACACTACGTCGATCACGCTGTGGGCGTCGTTCAGCCGACGCTCGTCGAGGATCTCCCGCTTCGGATCCGCGGGCACGCGGTCCGCCGTCGTGAAGGCGATCACGAACTCGCCGCTCGTGTGATGACAGGTCCCGCCGGTGCGCGAGATCCCGATACCGGCCCGTCGCGCGATGCGCGTGAGCTGACGATGAGACAGCGGAAGGTCGGTCGCCAAAATGACGACGATCGACCCCGCAGGAGGCGAGGCGGGATCTCGGTCGAGATCCGAAAGCATCCTTCCGATGGGCCGGCCGTCGATCCGCAGCTCCTCGCGGCGGCCGAAGTTCGGCAGGCTGAGCGCCCCCACGGTGTAGGTCGTGCCGCCGAGCACGACGCGGCGCGAGGCGCTCCCGATCCCGCTCTTCCACTCGAAGGCGGACACGCCGGTCCCCGCGCCGACGGCGCCCTCCTCGACCGGTCCATCGTGGGCCGCGTCCAGGGCGTGGAACACGTGCTCGGGCTCGACCCGGCGGGCGTGGATGTCGTTCAGGTAGCCGTCGTTGCACTCCGCGACGAGCGGGTTGAGCGAGGTGATCGGGGGCTGCGCCGCGGGGTGCGCGTTGAGGACCCACGTGATGAGTGCGTCGGCGACCTTGCCGACGTTCAGGGTGTTCGTCAACAGGATCGGGGTCTCGATCACGCCGAGCTCGTCGACCTGGAGAAACCCGACGGCCTTTCCGAACCCGTTCAAGACGACCGCAGCGGCCTTCACCTTCTGCAGGTAGAGGTCCCCGGGGTGGGGACGGATCGCGGTGACCCCGGTCCGCACGGAATCCCCCTCGATGAGCGTCGCGTGCCCGACGAGGACCCCTGGAACGTCGGTCAGGCTGTTCGTGGGACCGGGGTCCATCCGGCCGATCCGCAGCCCGTATCCGCGCAGCACGTTCGACATCGCTTCAACCCCCCTGTGGGTCCCGCTCCTGCGCCCAGGTGATGCCAATCTCGGCGAGAACCGACAACGGGTCGACCACCGGACAGGATAGGTCCTCCGGCCCGACGACGAGCGAGAGCTCGGTGCAGCCCGGGATGATGGCCCGCGCCCCG
>CAZBWD010000146.1:0-4802 GCA_964495585.1 uncultured Thermotogae bacterium | reverse complement strand
GTGTGAAGCTGTGGAGGGCAGCCCGTGAGGAGCTCCCTACCGAGAGTATTCCGTAGCATCTACCTGATCTCCTTTAAGAGTGGTGGGTGATGGAGGCCTACGCGGCTATGCACGACTCCCAAATCCGCGATCATCTCAGCGTATTTGAAGGACACGACGGTGGGATCAAGGACTGGGGCTCGAAGGCTCCGCTCGATTTCTTCAGCGTAGCCGGCCATTGCAGCGCATCCGAGGATGATAACTTCCGCGCCATCTTCCTCGATCATGCGCTTTGCAAGGGCCAGCCCCCTCTTCTTCGTTTCCTGTGGTCTTGCATCAAGATCTGCGGTCGATAGGCCAAGCGCGCGAATCGACGCCAGACGAGAGAGCAGACCAGCCCGCCTGACGTGGCGTTCCTTCATTGCAACCCGCTCTGGCCTCTCTGTGAGCACACCGAACTTGTTGCCCAACGTCAAAGCAACCGAGAAGGTTGCTTCTTCCATTGCGATTACAGGGATGTCCGAGATCTCGCGCGCTGCTTCCACTCCTGCATCGCAGAAGCAGCCGAGCAGAATTGCATCATAGCCCTTCGACTGCGCTGCTCGGACCAGTTCCAATGTCGGAGGTACGGAGTAGGCTTCATCGTACGACGAATCAATTGTGATGGGTCCCTGCTCAGGGCATATGACTTCCACCTCTGCGTCAGGCCGCTTCACCTGGTCAATTACGTGGCGCATCTTGTCGGTGATCGACTGTGAAGTGTTGATGTTAATCACGAGGATTCTCATGCGAATCACCTCCAGGACGCGATGGCGTCGCGTAGAACCTAACCTTGCTGTGGTGAATGCCGAGATCGACCAATGCCTCGGCCACCTTGAGGGTTGTGGTCGTTGGGTCAACGACCACAGCGCCAAGTCTCTTCTCTACCTCCGGTGCGTAGCCGGCCATGCCTGCACACCCGAGCACGAGGACCTCTGCGCCATCTTCTTCAATGGCTCGCCGCGCTACTTCAAGGACCCGTGCCTTGGTGCGCTCGGGTTGTGACTCTGTCTCGGCCACAGTCAGGTCGAGAGCGCGCACCGAGGCGCATGCAGCCTCGATCTTGAACCGCCGGACATCCTGTTCCTTGCTCGGAATCCGTGCAGAAAGCGGTGTCAGGATCGTGTACTTGTGGCCGAGCATTGCAGCGACATGAAGCGACGTCTCTTCGATTCCTAGAACCAAAGCGTTGGATTGCTCGCGTGCCGCCTCAAGCCCGGGATCGGAGAAGCAGGCGAGGATAATGGCGTCGTATTCCTTCTCGTTGGCTTGCCGGACGAGGTCGAGGAGGAGTGGGGTTGCGCTTGCGACATCGCTTGCTGACTGGATTGCAGATGGTGCTCCTGTGGTTTGGACAACCTGTAGCTGAGTATCAGTGCTTTTCACCGCCTCGAGCACGGTGCGGATCGAGTTGGTCATCTCCTGTGAGCTGTTGGGATTGATGACGAAGATCTTCATGTGGTGGCTCCTTCCTGGACGAGTTCCCGTCCGGCGCGGAACGCCGTGCGGTTGATGTTGCGGTGTTTCTCCGGCACCCGGTCGAGGACGACAGCCTCCCAGAGTTCAGGGTCGACGTCGAGCAGCGAGGAGAATGCACCGAGCAGGATGACGTTCGCCACTCTCGCGTTCCCGATGCGCACCGCTTCTTGCGTCGCGTCGACGAAGTGCGTGGCGTGCGAGGCGGCGGAGAGGGTTCGTTCGATCATCTCTCGCGATGGGTAGATCGCATCGCCGCTGCTGACGGAGATCGGCATGACTTCTTGCCGGTTGCAGACGATCACGCTCGTCGGGCGCAGGAGCGGCACGCCGCGCAACGCCTCAAGCGGCTCGAAGGCGAGGAGATAGTCGATTTCTCCTGTCCGGATAACCGGCGAGAACACCGCTTCGCCCCATCGCACGTGGCTGAGAACGCTGCCGCCGCGGATCGCCAGGCCAAGGACATCGGACTTCTTCACGTCGTAGCCGGCTTGCATCCCGACCTCGGCCAGGATATCGCTCGCCAGAAGCGTTCCCTGCCCTCCCACTCCGGCGACCAGGAAGTTCGTGGTGTTCATCGCTTTTCCTCGGGTCCGTGGATCGCGTCGCTCGGACAGACCTGCCGGCAGATGTCGCATCCCACGCACAGCGTCGGATCGATGGCCGCCTTGAGCCGTCCTGTCTTCGCGTTCTTCACCTTGGACTTGACGATCGCCGGGCAACCGAGCGTGAAGCAGGTGCCGCACGCGATGCAGGTGTCAAGGTCGATGGTGTAGGCCGGCGTCTTCGGGCGGGAGATCTGCACGCAGAGTCCCTTGGTGATGAGGACCGACGGGCCGTCGTAGGCCAGGCATTCGTCCAGCCCGGCCTTGACCTGCGCGGTATCAAAAGCGTCGACGGTGAGAACCTTCTCGACTCCCATTGCGCGCACCAGCGGTTCGATCTCCACGTGCGGTGCGTCGGGCTCGTGCAGCGACCACCCGGTGCCCGGGTGATCCTGGTGCCCGGTCATGGCGGTCGTGCCGTTATCCATGATGACCGTCACGCCGCGGCTACGGTTGTGGACCATGTTGACGAGCGCGGGCATCCCGGAATGGAAGAAGGTCGAGTCACCGATCGTCGCGACGCCGTGCTCGGGAACCCCGGCGATCGACATGCCGTGGAGCACGCCGATGCTCGCTCCCATGCAGCCCATGGTGTGCTGCGCGTTGAACGGCGGCAGGCAGCCCAGGTTGTAACAGCCGATGTCGCCGGCGACGGGGATCTTCATCTTCGAAAGCCAGTAGTAGGTTGACCGGTGCGGGCAACCGGCGCAGAGGACCGGCGTCCGGGGGGGCAGCCCGTCGGGTGCGGCGTTCCGGAGCGTCTTCTGTGGGTGCCGCGCAATCCACCCTGCCTCGGCAGCATGAGTTGCGAGCACGTCGGGCAGAAGCTCGCCGACCGGCGGGAAGACAGCCTTACCAACGGCCTCAATCCCCATGGCGCGGATCTGCTCCTCGAGGAACGGGTCGAGCTCCTCAATGACGACCAGCCGCTTGACCCCGTCCGCAAATGTCCGGATCAGTTGCTCCGGCAGGGGGTAGGTCATCCCGAGCTTGAGGATCGAAGCGTCGGGGAACACCTCCCGCGCGTAGGCATAGGTCACCCCGCTCGTGATGATCCCCATCGCCCGGTTCTTCCGTTCGATTCGGTTGTACGGCGCTTTCTCGGCGTAGGCAGCGAGGTCGCGGAGCCGCTGCTCGACGATGGGATGACGCAGCTTCGCCCACATCGCCGTGCACACGTACTTCTCCTGGTTGCGAACGAACGGCCCGACCTCATTTCTCATCTCGGGGCGGTCGGCGAGGTCGACCACGCTCTTGGAGTGTGACACGCGCATCGTCGTGCGGATGAGCACGGGCGTATCGAACCGCTCGGAGAGCGCGATGGCGCTCACCACGAAATCCTTCGCTTCCTGGCTGTCGGCCGGCTCGAGCAGGGGGAGTTTTCCGAGCTTCGCGTACCATCGATTGTCCTGCTCGTTCTGGGAGCTGAACATGCCCGGGTCGTCGGCGGTCACGATGACCAGGCCGGCCTCGACGCCGGTGTACACGGTGTAGAGGAGCGCGTCGGAGAGAACGTTCATCCCCACCTGCTTGGTCGTGACGAGCGTCCGCCGCCCTGAGTACGCGGCCCCTGCTCCCGCGTCCATGGCGACCTTCTCGTTGGTCGACCACTCGGCGTAGATCTCCTTGCCGTACTGCGCGGCGAGCGTCTCGAGGATCTCCGAGCTCGGGGTGCCGGGGTAGCCCGTTGCCACCTGAATTCCCGCCTCGTACGCCCCGCGGGCGATCGCTTCGTTCCCTGACAGGAGCGCCCTTGTCATCGTCCCTTCCCTCCCTTCTGTATCCCGCGATCCGCTCGAAGCTCCACCAGACCGTCCACGGCCACCACGCCCTGTCCCTGCGGAAGAACGAGGAGCGGGTTCACATCGACTCCGCGGATGGCATCGGTCTGATCCAGCGCCAGCGCTCCCATGCGAACGACGGTTTCGACGAGCGCATCGACATCGCCAGCCGGGGCGCCGCGAAAGCCGGCAAGGAGCGCGGGAAGCTTTGTGCTGGAGAGCATCGCTCGTGCGTCCTCCAGGCTGAGTGGTGGAATCCCCAAAGCCCGGTCCTGCAGCAGTTCGACTAGCGTTCCGCCCAAGCCGAGGACGACGACCGGCCCGAACGTTTTGTCCTCGACAATGCCGATGAGTGCCTCGGCAACGGGGCCGCGGACCATTCGTTGGACGAGCACGCCGCGGATCGACTCGACAGGAGCGTGGGCGCGCGCCTGGGCAAGCACGTCGCGGTAGGCGATCTCGAGCGTCCGGGGATCCGAGACATCGAGGCGGACCACCCCAGCCTCGGTCTTGTGCGGCAAGGCACTGGAAACCGCCTTGACGACCACCGGATAGCCGAGCTGAGAGGCCGCGTCGAGCGCTTCGGTAGGAGAGGAGCAAAGGACCTCCTCCACGGTCGGAATCCCGTAGGCGCGCAACAGTGCCTTGCTTTCAACTTCGTCGAGGGCGCCGTCCCCGGAAGGCATGCTGATCCGCTTGCCTTGGCGCTCGGTGATTGTCGGGGCGGCACGTTGCGAGGCCGCGAAGTCGATGAGGTGTGCCACGGCGCGCAGGCCTTCCCGGGTTCCCTGCAGGAGTGGCACGCCGGCCTGTTCGAAGGTCTGCCGCAGTGTCCGGTCGAACCCCCCCGACAGGTGACTGATCGCGACGATCGGCTTCCCGGTGCGTTCATGTGCCGCCGCCGCGGCGTGGGCGATCGTTG
>CAZBWD010000145.1:0-4851 GCA_964495585.1 uncultured Thermotogae bacterium | reverse complement strand
CCGACCGTCGAACACCGTGGCGAGAAGGCCGACCGTCGCCTCCTTGTCGAGTCCGGCGAGGAGGCCGAGGGGACTCGTCAAAAGCTGCAGGGAGCTGCCGAGCAGCGAGCTCGCGCCGAGCAGAAGGAGAGAACGCTCTGGCTTGAAGGAGAGATCTTCTTCCCAGCGGATGATGCGCAGGACGATGACGTGATCCGCGCCGATCGCGGAAGCGATCTTCCGCATGCCGTCCAACGAGACGGCGGTGCCGACATAGGTGTTGGTGACCCGTTGGGCGTACATCACTTCGCCCTGAGAGCAGACCTGCGCCCCGGTGATCACGGCGCACCGCTGCACCGCGTAGCTCTGCAGGACGGCGAGTTGCGCTGAGGGGACCGCCGCGGCCGCCTGAACGATTACTGCCACCTTCTCCTGCCCCAGGGCGGGAAGTGCGATCCCGACGAGGAAGAGGAGAAGGATCAGCCCATACCTGACGAGGCGTGCTTTCGTCACCATAGTCTTTTCCCACCACCCGTTTCGTGTAAGTCCGCCTTGTTGCTGGCAGTCTAGCTGGGGACTGGAGGGTGAGAAAGGAAGGGTGTCGATGCGCAGGTCCGGCTTTGTCTACGTGCCCGTAGACAAATGTCCGGGGAAGCCCGGCCGGGGGGGAATGCTAGAGGGTGATCTCCTTGGGCGCTTGCGCGACGTGGGGATGGACCGGGCCGGGGTAGATCTTGAGCTTGCGGAGCATCCGCCGACCGAGGGTCGTCTTGGGGAGCATCCGGCGGACCGCCTCACGCACGGGGACGGTCGGCCGACGGGCGATCAACCGGCGGTACGGGATCTCCTTCAACCCCCCGATGTAGCCCGAATGGCGCTGGAAGAGCTTCTGGTCCCATTTCCTGCCGGTGAGGGCGACCCGCGATGCGTTGATGACGACGATATAGTCGCCGGTGTCGACGTGCGGGGTGTAGATCGGCTTGTGCTTGCCCTGGAGGATCGTCGCGATCTGGCTCGCCAGACGTCCCAGCGGGACACCGTCCGCGTTGATCAGGTACCAGTCACGGTTCCAGGTCTTCCCGATCTCTTCGTTCTTGGCCACATAGGTGCGTTGTATCATGCTTTAGGTTGCTCCTCGGTCTGATTCCGGATAAGGTCCCGATTATACGTGAGGGGGTCATCTCCTGTCAAAACCCGCGAACGATCGTCTCCTCAGGGCTTGGCCCGACTGAGACAAGGTGGATCGGGATGCCCAGGCCGTCACTGATCCCCTTCAGGTAGGAACGGGCCTGCTCGGGCAGGTCGGAGAGCTCCCGCGCGTCGCGCAGCGGCTCCTCCCAGCCGGGGACGGTCTCATAGACCGGCGCGCAGCGGGCGAGCTCTCCATCGGCGGCCGGGAAGCGGTCAATCGTCTTCCCGTCGAGGTGGTAAGCGACGCACAGCTTGAGCTCCTCCAGCCCGGATAGGGCGTCGAGCTTGGTGACTGCCAGGGCGGTGGGGTCGTCGAGCGCCGCGGCGTGGCGCAACGCGACAAGGTCAAGCCACCCGCAGCGACGCGGCCGGCCGGTCGTCACGCCGAACTCGCTGGCGCGCTCCTGCAGCCAGGTGCCGAGCGGTGCGGGAAGCTCGGTGGGGAAGGATCCGATCCCCACGCGCGTCGCGTAGGCCTTGGTCACCCCGAGTCGGCGCTCGACCGGCGGGTTGGGGACGCCGATCCCGTTCGGCAGCCCGGCGAGCGTCGTCGCCGAGGAGGTCACGAACGGGTAGGCGCCGAAATCGAGGTCGAGCAGGGCGCCCTGCGCCCCTTCGAACAGGATGCTCTTCTCTTCGACAATCGCCTCGCGGATCGCCCGCGCCGCATCGCCGATCGCTTCGAGGAACGGGGCTGCGGCCTCGAGGAGCTCCGCGGCAATCGTCTCCGCCGAAAGCTCCGTGATCTGCGCCGCATTCGGCCACGTATTGCGCAGGAGATCCAGGCGCCCCGCGAGCCGGTCGTGTAACCGCTCGGGCGACAGGAGGTCCCCGACGCGGATCCCCGCCCGGGCCGCCTTGTCCCGATACGCCGGACCGATCCCCCGCCGGGTCGTCCCGATCCGGGCGCCGCTGCCTTCGAGCTCCTCCAGGATGCGGTGATAGGGAAGGATGAGGTGAGCGTTGTGGGCGATGAGCAGCTCGGGGCGGTGCCCGCAGTGCGCGGCGATCGCCTCGAACTCCTCCCGCAGGACGGTGAGGTCGATCACCATGCCCGAGGCGAGGATGTTCCTCACGCCGGGGTGGAACGCGCCGGCCGGGATCAGGTGGATCCCGAACTTCACACCGCGGTCGATCAGCGTGTGCCCGGCGTTCGGTCCCCCGTTGAACCGGACGACCATGTCCGCGTCACGGGCGAGAAGGTGGGTGATCTTGCCCTTCCCCTCATCCCCCCACTGCATCCCCAGCACTGCCGTCAACATCGGATGCCTCCTGTCTTGCGGCCTCAGACCCGCGAGAGCCCGAACCGGATCAGGGCCCCCTCGATGTCGAGCGTCTGGTCGACCTCCTGCCGCGGTCCGAGCGATGACTCGACCGCCGTGGCGAGCACCTCGGACGCGATGAGCTCGACGTTCCTTTCGAGGAGCGCTGCCAGGGTCGGGTCCTGTGTCTCGTAGTGGAGCTGGATTCGGTCGGTCACCTCGAATCCCGCCTCCTTGCGCAGGTTCTGGATCCGGTGGATCACCTCGCGCAGAAGCCCCTTCTCGCGCAGCCCCTCATCGATGTGGGTGTCGAGCAACAGATGCAGGCTGCCCTCTTGCGCGTGGAGCCACCCGTCGGGGAGGGCTGCCTGGTAGGTGACGTCCTCCGGCACGAGCTGCAGTGCCGCGCCGTCGATCGTCACCGACCTGCCGGACGTCATGAGCCGGCGCAGCGCCTCGACTGGCTGTGCCTTGATCCACTGCGCGGCCACGCCGGCCTGTGGGCCGAGCCGCGGGCCGAGGCTGCGGAAGTTGGGGACCGCGACTTCGGCAAGGTACGGATCGAGGCGCGGGACAAACTCCAGGCGCTTGAGGTTCAGCTCCGAACGCACCAGGGCGAGGACGTCGTTCGAGAGCGTGATTGTGCCCTGCTCGCCGGTCGGGGCGACGAGCGCCCGGGCGAGCGGCTGACGGACCCGAACCTGCGCTTGGTGGCGCGCCTGGTGGCCGAGGGAGACGATCGCTCGCGCGAGGCGCATCTCCTGTTCCATCCGTTCGTTGCGGCACGCCTCGTCCGGGGTCGGGTAGGCGCACAGGTGCACGCTCTCCGGGTCGTCGGGCGTCCGCAACGGCTGGTAGATCGCCTCGGCGAGGAACGGGATGAACGGGGCGGTGAGCCGCGAAAGCTCGGTGAGCACGCGGTACAGCGTGGCGTAGGCCGCGATCTTGTCGGATTCCATCCCCCCCTTCCAGAACCGCCGGCGCGACGAGCGGATATACCAGTTGGACAGGTCATCGACGAACCCCTCGATCGCTGCGGTGGCAGCGACGACGTCGTAGCTGTCCAGCCGTTCCACGACCTCCTTGACGGCCGTCGCCAGGCGGGAGAGGACCCACTGATCGACGAGGGCGAGATCCCCGTCGTGTGGGCGGTGGGCCTGAGGGTCGAAGTTGTCGATCGAGGCGTACAGCGCGAAGAAGTCGTAGGTGTTGCGCAGGGTATCGAGGAACCGGAAAAGCGGCTCCTTGACCGCGTCCTTGCTCAGGCGCTTCGACTTCCACGGTGCGCTCGAGGCGTAGAAGTACCAGCGCAGGGTGTCGGCGCCGTAAGCGTCGATCAGCTCCCACGGGTCGATGACGTTGCCCTTGCTCTTGCTCATCTTCAGGCCGTCGCCGTCGAGGCCGAGGCCGGTGACCATGCAGTTGCGGTATGGGGCCTGCCCGTGGAGGATCGTTCCGGTGGCAAGCAGGGTGTAGAACCACCCCCGGGTCTGGTCGGTCGCCTCGCAGATGAAATCCGCGGGGTAGTTCTCCTTGAACTCCTCCTCGTGCTCGAACGGGTAGTGCCACTGGGCGGTGTGCATGCTCCCCGAGTCGAACCAGGCGTCGATGACGTTCGGGACGCGGGTCATCACGCCCCCGCACTTCGGACAGGCCAGATCGACCCGGTCGATGTACGGCCGGTGCAGTTCAACGCTTTCGGCGAGCTGCGGGTCGCGTGCCAGCTCCACCAGCCGCGCTCGGCTCGCGACGGCGAGCGTCTCCTCACAGGCGCTGCAGACCCACAGGTTGAGCGGGGTCCCCCAGTAGCGATCGCGTGACAGGGCCCAGTCCTTGAGGTGGGCGAGGAAGTCGCCGAGCCGGCCCTCGCCGACGTGTGGCGGGAACCAGTGGATCTTGCGGTTGTTCTCGATCAGCTCCTCCTTCACCGCGGTCGTGCGGATGAACCAGGAGTCCATGGCGTAGTAGAGCAGCGGCGTGTCGCACCGCCAGCAGAACGGATAGTCGTGCTCGTACGCCGCGGCGCGCCACAGCAGGCCGCGTGCCTTGAGGTCGTCGATGATGGTGGGGTCGGCCTGCTTCACGAAGACCCCTGTGCACAGGGGGAAGGCGTCGGTGAACCGGCCATCCAGGTCGACAGGGTGAAAGAGCGGCAGCCCGGCTTCCTGGCCGAGCCGGTAATCGTCCTCCCCGAATGCCGGAGCGGTGTGCACGATCCCCGTTCCCTCCTCGAGGTTGACGAAGTCCGCGGCGTGGACCCGGTAGGCCCGGTCGTCGGAGACGAGCCGGTACGGCGGCTCATAGCGCACGCCGACGAGGTCCTGCCCGGGAAACCGCCGCATGATGCGGGCCTCCTCGTCGAGGAGCGGCACGACGAGCGCCTCGGCGAGGATCAGCCGCTCCTCGCCCACCTCCACCT
>CAZBWD010000144.1:0-4944 GCA_964495585.1 uncultured Thermotogae bacterium | reverse complement strand
CCTTCCGCTCCTCTTCTGCAAGCACCACAGGAATCGCTCGTCCAGACATGCCTCAGCATACCACGTTCTTTCCCACTTGTCCATCCACTAAGGCGACGCGACACTAGCCCAGCGCTCCTCCACCCAATGAGACGGTGCATCAAAGAATAATGAAGGTTAGTGGTGGCCAACGCGTCACCTGCATGCTGGGCGGGACAGCGACTGAGGTTCTCCGAGACTGCTCCGAGGATGGCGTTCTGGAGACGAGCGGATTCGAACCGCCAACCTCCTGCGTGCAAAGCAGGCGCTCTCCCAGTTAGAGCTACGTCCCCGGTCAACAACAACTGAGGAATTATACCGCGCGCACCCTGCGTCATCCCGGCTGGCGCAGGCGGCGAACGGGCGATCCACGAAGCGGGGATGCAGTGGTGCCCACGCGGACTGCGGGGCCTACAGGAAGACGTAGTAGCAGACGTGCCAGGTAGTCGTCAGGGTCCAGCCGATGGCGAGCGAGGCGTTGATGGCAGGGGCGACGCCCTTGCCCTTGAGCAGGATGTAGGTCGGGCCGGCGAGGCCGAGCAGGCGGAGGGTCACGAGGAAGCCGAGGTCGGCCGAGGTGCCCCTGAGCCACGGAAGGTAGTAGAGGAGCTGGATCAGCATCCCAACTGCCGAGAGGGTCAGAAAGACACGCACGTCCAACCCATGGATCTCGGCGAGGTGCTTGGCCTGCCGCACCCAGTAGAAGAGATATCGGAGAATGAACTGTCGCACCCGGAACATCCTATCGATACGTGATAGGCCAATCATACGCGTTGCTCTTCTCTGGTGCAAAAGCCGAAGGTCGGGCTCCGGCCGGACAGAGTTCCCTTTCTTGGGATAGGCACCGGCCAGGCGGGATCTCGACGTCTCGCCTGATCCCTATGGCCGCTCGCGGACAAGCGGCGAGAAGTGCCTCCTGGTCAGTGAGAAGGAGGAGGGTTTCGGGTATCATTGGGGCCTGATGGCGGAACCCAGCCAGCGTTCGCACCGCCTCTTTGCGGTCGGGGAGGCGCTCCTCACTGCTCTCATCTGGTCGTCTTCCTTCGTCGGGGTGAAGGTCGCCCTGCGGTTCATGGGACCGTTCAGCCTTGCGGGGGGCCGCTACTTCCTGGCGTTCCTCCTCCTTCTGCCGTGGCTCGTCGCCGGCCGTCACCGGACCCTGCCGATCGCCCGGGCCAGGTGGCGTGACCTCTCTTTGATCGGCCTCTTCCAGTACACGATCGGCAACGGGGCCCTGTTCCTCGCGCTGCGCGTCCTGCCGGCGACGACTGGGTCGCTCGCCCTGTGTCTCGTGCCGATCCCCGTCCTGATCCTTGGGCTCCTCACGCTCAAGGAGCGCCTCGGCCCGCTTCAGCTTGTGGGGCTGGGCGTGACGATCGGCGGGAGCCTCCTCTTCTTCCTCCCGGGACTTGGGGGGATCGGGTCCTCCGCAATGGGCCTCCTCGGCCTCTCGATCCTGAGCTTCGCCGCCTTTCCGGTCCTCGTGCGCAGGCTCGCCCGCGACAACGCGGTGGACAACCTCCGCCTGACCGCGCTGCCGCTGGGGATCGGCGGTGGGCTTTTGCTCCTCATCGCTGCGCCGCTTGAGGGGGTCCCCCACGCGCCGTTTGCGGCCTGGGGGGTGATCCTCGGCCTCGCCGTGGTGAACACCGTGTTCGCCTACCTTCTCTACAATCACTCCCTGCGCCGCCTCACCGCGGTGGAGGCGAACGTCATGCTCAACCTCACCCCGCTCGGCACGGCGCTCATCGCCTGGGGGGCGCTCGGCGAGCGGCTCTCCCCCCTGCAGATTGGGGCGGTGTTCCTGGTCGTTGGGGGGACGAGCCTCGCCCAGTGGCGTTCGCCGCGGCTCCTCCTGTGGCGGCGTTGAAATCGGAAACCGCTGGACCTAACATCGCTTGCGAGGTGACCGACGTGAGTACTCAGCGCGCGCTGCTCGTGGTCGACATGCAGCGAGGGTTTCTGGAGGAGGGGTATTCGCTCTACTGCGGGCCGGCGGCACGCCGGGTCATCCCTGTGGTGCGCCAGCGGGTCGAGCAGGCCCTCGGGGAAGGGATGCCGGTCTTCTTTACGGCGGACGCACACGCGCCCGACGACCGGGAGTTCGCGCTGTTCCCGCCCCACTGCGTCCGCGGCACAGTCGAAGCGCAGATCATCCCCGAACTCGCGGCCGCCGCCGAGGGGTCGGTGCGCATCGACACGACGACCTACAGTGGGTTCTACGGGACGGACCTCGACGCGCGGCTGCGGGACCTCGGGGTGAAGCAGGTCGTCCTCGTGGGCGTGTGCACCGACATCTGTGTGCTGCACACCGCGATCGACGCCTACCACCGTGGCTACGGCATCGAGGTCGTCTCCGACGGGGTCGCGTCGTTCGATGAGGACGCCCACGCGTTCGCGCTGCGGCACATGCAGGCTGTCCTCGGGGCGCGGATCACCGGGGGGACGCGATGAGCGGCGACGGCCGGTTCTCACCGAGCGAGCGGATCCTCTCCGGGGAGACGGCCGACGTTTACTTCCTCAACACGCGGCGGATCCTCGCCGCGGAGGGGATCGATCCGGTGGTGACCTTGGAGGTGTTCCCCGTCCGGGACGGGATCCTCTGCGGGATGAGGGAGGTGGCCGCCCTGCTCGAGCGGGTCCTCCCCGACGGTGGGGCGGCCTGGGCGCTCGGGGAGGGCGAGCGGATGGCGAGGCGCGAGGTGGTCCTGCGCATCCACTCGCCCTACCAGGCGTTCGGGATCTACGAGACGGCGATCCTCGGGATCCTCGCCCAGGAGAGCGGCTGGGCGACCGCGGCCCGCGCCTGCGTGGACGCGGCCGGGGAGGCCCCGGTGATCCACTTCGGTGCCCGGCACGTCCACCCCGATGTCTCCGCGCGGCTGGAGTACGCGGCGGTCGTCGGCGGGTGCACGGGGTGCGCGACGCCGGCCGGCGCGGCTCTGGCCGGGATGGAGCCGTCAGGCACCATCCCGCACGCGCTCATCCTCTGTCTGGGTGACACGGTGCGGGCGGTGGAGGCGTTCGACCGGCACATCGACGGGAGCGTGCGCCGGATCGCGCTCGTGGACACGTTCAAGGACGAGGCCGGGGAGAGCCTGCGCGTGGCCCGCGCCCTGGGCGACCGGCTGTGGGGCGTGCGGCTCGACACCCCGGCTGAGCGGGGGCGGGTCACGCCCGAGCTCGTGCACGAGGTGCGGGCGCGGCTCGATCAGGCCGGGTTTTCGCACGTGCGGATCGTCGTGAGCGGCGGCGTAGATCCTGGCCGGATCACCGAGTTTCGCGACCAGCGGGCTGCGGTCGACGCGTTCGGGATCGGCAGCGCGATCTCCCGGGTCGCGCCGATCGACTTCACGGCGGACATCAAGGAGGTGGAAGGTCAGGCGATCGCGAAGAGGGGCCGGATCCCCGGCCTCACCCCGAACACACGCCTCGTGCAGATCCTCTAGCCCGTCCGCCCGGCCGACTACGACTGAGGAACCGGCGATGACGAACACCGATCGGCTGAACGAGAAGCTCTCCGAGCTGCCCACCACCCCGGGCGTCTACCTGATGTGCAGCGCTGCCGGCGAGGTGATCTACGTCGGCAAGGCCGCCGTGCTGCGGAACCGCGTCCGCTCGTACTTCCACTCCCCGGCCGGGATGTCGGCGAAGACGCAGGCCCTGGTGACGGAGATCGCCGACTTCGAGGTGATCCAGACCTCCACCGAGGCGGAGGCGTTCCTCCTCGAGGACAGCCTGATCAAGCGCCACCAGCCGCGGTTTAACATCCGCCTGCGCGACGACAAGCGCTACCCGTACCTGAAGATCACCAACGAGCCGTTCCCGCGCGTGATGATCGTCCGCCGCCGTCAGCCCGACGGGGCGCAGTACTTCGGGCCGTACACGAACGTCAAGGCGATGCGCGCCACGCTGAAGCTCGCCCAGAAGCTCTTCCCGATCCGCACCTGCACCCTCGACCTGCCGCTTCGGACCCCGCGGCGGCCGTGCCTCAACTACCACATCGGGCGGTGCCTGGGACCGTGTGCGGAGCTGGTGACGCGGGAGGAGTACGCGGAGGCGGTGGACGGGGCGGCGATGCTGTTCGAGGGACGGGTCTCCGGCCTGGTCGGCCGCCTGCGAAAGCGGATGAGCGCAGCGGCCGCAGCGGAGCGGTTCGAGCAGGCGGCGCACCTTCGCGACCAGGTCGCCTCGCTCACGCGGGCGCTCGAACGCCAGTCCGTGGCCCTCTCCGACACCCGGGACCGGGACGCGATCGGGGTGGCGATCGAGGGGGACCAGGCCTGCGCCGAGGTGTTCTTCATCCGCGGCGGGCGGCTCGCCGGGCGGGAGAGCTTCCACCTCCGCGCCCCGGGCGCCCCGGGCGAAGCCGAGGTCCTCTCCGCCTTCCTGCCACAGTACTACGCGGTCGCTGCGGTGGTTCCCCGCGAGATCCTCCTGCCCGCGGCGGTCGAGGACCCCGAGAAGCTTTCCGAGTGGCTGTCCGGGCTCGCCGGACGGCGGGTGGCGCTGCGGGTGCCCGCGCGGGGTGAGAAGCGCCGCCTCGTGGAGATGGCGGACGAGAACGCGCGGTTCGCGCTCAAGGGGGAACGCGCCGGCGCGGCGCTGCACGAGGAGGCCAGCACGGCACTCGCGGAACTCGCCGAGGCGCTGTCGCTCTCGACCTTCCCTCAGCGGATCGAGGCGTTCGACATCTCGAACACGCAGGGCACGGAGGCGACGGGGTCGATGGTCGTGTTCGAGGAGGGCCGGCCGCGGCGGGACGCCTACCGCCGGTTCAAGGTCCACCTCGCGGGCAAGCCCGACGACTACGCGATGATGGGCGAGGTCCTCCGCCGCCGGTTGCGCCGCGGGCTTGCCGAGCTGAACGACCCCACCGTCTCCCGTGGGAAGTTCTCGGAGTTCCCGGAGCTGCTCCTCGTCGAT
>CAZBWD010000143.1:0-4963 GCA_964495585.1 uncultured Thermotogae bacterium | reverse complement strand
CCATGAGCCAGTCCTTCGGCTTCGGGGGAGGGAATGCCTGCCTGGTCGTCAAGCGATACGAGAAGGGAGGGTAACCGTGGACATCCCGAAGCTTCATATCGGACACCTGACCGCTGAGATCCCGATCATCCAGGGCGGCATGGGCGTGAGGGTGTCGCTGGCATCCCTGGCGGTGGCGGTGGCCGAGGAGGGCGGAATCGGCACCATCTCGAGCATCGGCCTGGGGGATTTCGAAGCGGCCCGGCATGAGTATGAACGGATCTCCCGGGAAGCCTTGCAAGAGGAGATCCGCAAGGCCCGAGCCATGACCCGGGGGATTCTCGCCGTCAATTTCATGGGTGTGCTCAGCAACGTTGAAGACCTGGTCCGAACCGCCGTCCGGGAAGGCATCCAGATGATCGTCTTCGGAGCCGGACTGCCGATGAAGCTCCCCGAACTCGTCCAGGATCGATCGGTGAACCTCGTGCCCATCGTCAGCTCGGCCCGGGCCGGCGAACTGATCCTCCGTGGCTGGGCCAAGCGTTTCCAGAGAACGGCCGACGCCCTCATCCTCGAAGGACCCCTCGCGGGGGGGCATCTCGGTTTCTCCCCCGAACAGCTCCGCCATCCGGAAGACTACGCTCTGGAGACGCTCCTGCCTCAGGTCCTGGAAGCGGTCAAGCCGTATGAAGACCGCTTTGGAAGGAAGATTCCTGTCATCGCCGCCGGCGGGATCTTCGACGGCGGGGATATCGCCCGTATGCTGTCCCTGGGCGCGGCCGGAGTGCAGATGGCAACGCGCTTCGTCTGCACCCTGGAGTGCGACGCGTCCCAGGAGTTCAAGCAGAGCTATCTGGATGCCAGTGAAGAGGACATCGTCATCATCAAGAGCCCCGTCGGCCTGCCGGGGCGAGCGATCCGGAACAAGTTCCTCGAGGATTTGGAGAAGGTGGACAAGCTGAAGATCAACTGCCCTTATCACTGCCTGACCGCCTGCAAGGTCGCGGAAGCCAAGTTCTGCATCGCCCAGGCTCTCTTGAACGCCTACCGGGGGGACGTCGACCACGGCCTCATTTTCTGTGGTCAGAACGCCCACCGGGTCGACAAGATCGTCACGGTCAAGGAGCTCATCACCGAACTCCTCGGCGAACTCCGGACTGCCCTCAAGGACGTCCCATGAGTAGGACAGGCAAGCTCGATCCGATCTTGATCCTCCGTGCTTCCTCGCCCCGGTAACCCGTTCGGCGATCACACTGACGGTCGAGTTGTCGAGCCCCGGGAAGCCCGCTGCTTCCTCCTGCACGAGAGAAGACGTCTCGTCTTCTCACCTCTCGGTCGCGGTGTACGGATTGCTGGCGGCCTGCTATGCGGGGGATACCGCCGGCACACGAGGAACCTTTGGGGTTAGACCTTCATTCTTAGGGTTTCGTCGCGGGGAAATTCCGGGGACGCATACCATCCTCCTTAAGGAGCAGGCTGAAACAGGGCGATGTCCCTCGGTTTCCCTGCCGGCCGCGACGTATGAGGGGGGCTTGCCTTTCGTGTTCCTTCTGGGGGATCTTGTCGGGTAGGAACGAGCGGCGGTCCGTGCGAGGTGCGAAGAGGAAAAGGAGGTTCCGATGACGGCGGTCAGGATCGCGGTGGTCTACTACAGCGCGACGGGTACCAACTACCAGATGGCGTGCGCGGCGCAGGAAGCCGCTGAGCGAGCGGGAGCGGAGACACGTCTGCGCAGGATCCGTGAACTCGCGCCCGAGAGCGCCATCAACAGCAACCCGGCCTGGCGGGCCCACATCGAGGCGACGCGAGACGTGCCCGAGGCGACGATGGGTGACTTGGAATGGGCGGACGGCTATCTGTTCGGCTCTCCGACCCGCTACGGAAACGTAGCAGCCTAGTTCAAGCAGTTCATCGATACCACCGGGGGACTGTGGTCCCAGGGAAAGCTGGCCGACAAGCCGGTCGCGGGGTTTACCAGCGCGCAGAACGTGCATGGGGGACAGGAGACGACCCTGCTGGCGATGTATACAACGTTTTCTACCATTGGGGTTGTCTCCTCGTGCCTCCGGGATACACGAATCCCGCCGTCTATGTAGCGGGCGGGAATCCTTATGGTGTGAGCACCGTCGCGGCTCAAGAGGGCGTCGTGGCGCCGGAAGCGTTGGAGGCGGTGCGCTATCTGGCCCGTCGCGTCACCCGGGTCGCGCAATGGCTGAAAGCCAGGAGGAAAACCGATCGGTGACGGGTCCCGTTCCGCCCTCCGACGGCGCAGAGAGCTTACAGGTTGGCCCTCCCGGGGTAGGTGGCGAGGCGGCCCTGATGCTCCGGGCAAGGGCGCTTGGGACGACGGGGCGCGTTCTGAACTATGTTGAATCTCCCGGGAGCAGCCCTCCCTTGATCCTGATCCGCGGTATTGAGTCTTGTGGGCAGGTTTTCCTTCCCATTCTCCCATCCCTCTGTCTCGAATAATCTGCACAACGGAGTTGGCTGCCTTTGCTCCCCGCGGGTGTAGGATGAAGTTCGAAGGAGGTCCCTATGCCGCTCAAGCCTCCGAGATACGTCGATACGGTCCGTCGTCTCATCTACTGGCAGTATGCTCAGCTCATCGCGAAGGCCGCCGGCTTTGACGGCAACTACGGCTTCGTGATCTCCCGCTACAAGAAGCTCGAATCCGGCGAGATGAGCTGGTCCTCGTCCATCCGGGACTACGAGAAGGAGCTGGAGAGGGGCAGGGTGTGCGTCTACTGCGGCGCCACCGGTGGTCTGAGCACCGACCATATCGTCCCCGTCTCAAGAGCGGGGGTCGATCCGAGGATCGCGGCTCTCCTTGACTCGTCCGACAACTGCGTCTGCGCGTGCAGGACGTGCAACTCGAGCAAGAGGGACAGGGACATCTTCGAGTGGTACGGATCGGACCGTCTGGACGACATCCCCAAGCTCGCCCTCTCCAAGTTCCTCAAGCAGGCCTACCGCATCCACGAGATGCAGGGGACGCTCGAGCTGAGGGATCCGAACATGGACGGCGTCCTCGATATCTACGACCTGGGGGTGGTGATCACGCACCTCATCGCGAAGATATCGAAGAAGGCGCAATCCGGGGACGCTCCACCGCCTTCCAACGGCTAGAAGAGAATCGCAAGCCTCTGGGGACGCATGCCGCGTCTCATTGCTGAGATGCGGCATGCATCCCCAACTTCCGTTCAGGCTGGACCCTGCTTGAACGGCCGGCCGTTCAAGCTACTTCGTCATGAAGCCTGTCGGAATCGCGTGCGTCTCCCAGAAGTGCACGTTTGCTTCAGTGCCCTGCGAGAAGATGACCTCGAACTGGCCCCAGATCGGAGAGCCGCCGGGAACCCAGTACGGGCTGTCCTGAAGCCCGGCACCGACCCAGACGATCTTGTAGTGCCAGACTTCGCCGCTTCCGCCCGGAACCTGGCCGTTCCACTCGTTCGTCTCCCAAGCTGCGGGCGTCCACGGTGCTTTGTTGAACCGCGCATCGTCCCAGGCCTTGCTCCACTTCATCACGAGATGATCGTTGGCGTAGGTGGGGTCGCCCCAAACCGCGCCGTCGAGCACCCGATCGACGCCGTCCGCCTTCCCCACGAAGATGCGAGCGTTGTAGTTGTAGCCGTATTGGTCAAATCCGCCCTTCGCCACGACCGGCAGCGCCACGATGGCGACGATCGCCAGTAGAATCCCTACATGCCTCCACATGATCTCCCTCCTTTCAACCTGGAGTGTGGCAGCCACTCCCGTCTTCCTGCAAGGTCTCCTCATCCGTGACAGGAGCCTCTCAGCCCTCCGAGGGCCATGATCCTAAAAGTACGATACTACTTTAGATTCTACTTATCAAGGTATGCACCCGCGGCGGCGCAGACGTGCTAGCCGCACCTCGTCAAGCAACGTTATGAGAGCACATGCCCCTGGAAGGGGCGTGGAAGAGCAAGAGCCGAGTCCGCCAAAGGAGACATGCCACGCGAAGCGTACTGCTCTTGATTCTCACAAGCGACACACCTACGCAAGTGAGGGTCATAGGGCAACAGGCGGGAGGCGAGCTACATTGCTTCTACACCTTGGACGCCGGAATCGGTTTCCAAGGCGCCACTCCGTACTTTCGCTTCCGCGCGCGGCCCCACCAGCACCCACCCAAGGTCAACACCATGAGGAGCCCTTGGACGACCTTGTAAATAAGATTTCCCCGTCTCGCCCCGCGACAGATCGGACAGCCGTACTCGCAGTAGTCCGGATCCCTGAGATTCCCGAACGGCATCTTCCAGCCCCTCCAGCCATACCGTGGAATCTTCTTCTCCTCGCCCATATCCGGTACCTCCTTCTCCGATCATGGGGTTTCTCCCCTTCGCCAGCGATATCACCGCAGGCTCTCACCTGTAGAAGTGAAAAAGCTTCAGAGCAGCCGCACCCAAGTCCGCTTGCCCGGCATCCACAAGAAGGGGACACCGGGAACAGCGCGCGAGATCGTCCCCAAGATGCTCCTGGCCGGTGTGAGGAGGCTAGGCCTGCGACTCATATACCTCGAAGAGCTTGCGTCGGAGGGGTCCAATCACGGTGTCAGCCAGTGCCTCTTCCAGCTTGGGACCGGTCTGACTCATCGCCGCCTCCGCGTCCCTCCTTGTCTTCCACAACGCGAATCCCCCGTACTCGTTGACCTCCTCGTTCATGACGAACGTGATCGACACGAACCCCGGCATCTGTTTCATCGCGGCGAGCATCTGGTCGGCCAGCTGCTCCATCTTCTCACGCATGCGGGGTGGCATGGTGAACATCGTCATCGACGCGTACACGATACCTCCTTTCTTTCTTCGGCGTGTTCATCGGCAATCCTTTCAGACCGCCGGCCTCAACACTGTGCGGCGAAGAGTCTGTATTGTGGAGTGCGACGAACAGAAGATGACAGTGCGTTCTTCCAAGCTAGTGTCGCGTCACACTTGAAACGTCGCGTCTGTTGAGGTATCCTTCTCCCAAC
>CAZBWD010000142.1:0-4979 GCA_964495585.1 uncultured Thermotogae bacterium | reverse complement strand
CCCGGTGGCAGGGTGACCGGGAGCCTCGGAAGGTTTTGAAGCGAGAACGGCGGCGCAGCGATCGCCCCGCCCGTGAATCCGATCTGGCTCACCGTTCCGGGGGTCTCACTCGTCTCCAGGATCTTGAACGTGTAGGACGCAGTCTTCGTCTGCCCGACCGGGACTACACCGAAGTCGATTGCTTCTCCGCTGGCGGTCGCCTCCGGCAAGGCTCCGCCGGGAAGGTGAATCTCAAACTGAGAAAACCCGAGCACGCAGGCGATGGCCACTAAGAAGACCGTCACCAGCCCTTTTCTCCACGTCCGTCGGACGCTCATACCGACCACCTCCAGGGTGTGCGTCTTGTGCAGGAGGTGTAGGCGATGTTCGGAACAGCGAGGTACGTGAACGATCCTTCAGTATACGATTCGTAGGGGAAGGAAGGTCAAGCGGATCGGCCCGAGGGCTGGTGACGGCTGTTGCGCCGTACCCTAGGGACCTTGATGAGTGTCCAGTGACGCGGCCGACGTGCCGGACACCGCGGCGTTTGGTGGAACCACGTAGACCGTGCGGGTGGGGAAGGCGAACTCGATCCCCTGCTCCTCGAACTGCCGGTAGATCGCGAGGTTGACCGCCTGCTGAATGTCCATGTAGGCGTTGTAGTCGGGGACGAGCACGTAGTAGACGGTTTCGAAGTTCAGGGACGACTCGCCGTAGGCGCTGAAGTGCGAGCGATCGAATCGTGTGTTCTCCTGTGACTCGATGATCGCACGGATCATCTTGGGGATCGCCTGCAGTTTCTCGTAGGGGGTGTTGTACGTCACCCCGATCAAGAAGACGACCCGGCGCTCGTACATGTGCTTGTAGTTGCGGATTCGGCTCTGCAGGAGGTCCTTGTTCGCAAAGACCAGCAGCTCGCCGGACAGGCTGCGCACCCGCGTGGTCTTGAGCCCGATCCGCTCCACCGTGCCCATCAGATCGCCGACGATGATGAAGTCGCCGATGACGAAAGGCTTATCGAAGGCGATCGACAGGGAAGCGAACAGGTCGCCGAGGATGTTCTGCACGGCAAGGGCGATGGCGACCCCGCCGATGCCCAAGCCGGCGATGAGCGAGGTGATCTTGATGCCGAGGTTGTCGAGAGCAAGGAGCAGGAGGATGATCCACAGGGCGATCTTCCCGAGGATGCCGAAGACGTGGATCGTGCTGATCGCCGTGGCGTCCTGCGCGAGCCGTCGCTTGGCGGTGCGGGAGATCCAGAAGGTGATGACGGCGTTGCCCCAGAACGCGACTTGAAGGAGGAAGGAGAGGAGCATCAGGACCTTGATCGCGCGGTCGGCGGCGACCGGCAGGTTGAGCGCGAGCGCGCCGGCGTAGAGCCCCAGGAGGATCAGGAAGAAGAGCTTGGTGCGGCTGAGCAGATCGACCAGGAAGTCGTCGAGGTCGGTCTTGGTTCGCTTGGCGAGCACGGCGAGCCGACGGACGAGGAAGCCCTTGCCGAACCACAGGACCACGGGGACCGCTCCGGCAATCGCTGCGGCCAGGAACCATAGCCAAACAGGATTCTCGTAGAAGATCGTGTTCAGAAAACGCACGGGATCACCCCCCTTGACCCTGGCTCAGTTCTCCTGCCATTCTATGGGATCGGCCGCCGGGTCGGCCAATCCGCGGAATGGGGAACGCTAGGCCTTGTCCTGTCGTCCGGCGGGGACAGTGCGCTGGGAGAAGAGGGACAGGGCGCGGCGGAGAAAGGCTTCATCCAGCTTTCCGAGCGGACTCTCCGTCTCCAGGGTCCGTGCGGGGATCCGCAGCGACGCAGCATCGAACCCCTCCTGGGCCTTGTACGCATGCTTGGCATCGAGGATCTCTCGGCCCAGGGAAGCGAGCCGCTTGGGGGTCGTCTCGATGCCGATCGTATTGAGCGCGTCAGCGACGACCTGCGGTGTGTAAAGCCCGCGCGCGAAGAAGCAGACCACCAGGCTCGAGAGGACCTGACGCCACCGCTCCTCGGAAAGGAGCTCCTCGACGATCTGGGCTTCGGTCAGGGAATCGCCGCCTCCTGTGGCCTTCTGGTCGAGGCTGTAGCCGGCGCTGTCGAGGTGGCTGTGCCGCGCGCCGGTGAGGAAACCCAGGACCGCTGCCGGGCCGGTGTGGTAGCCCGGTGTCTCGTTCGCGCCGAACGCCAGGGCGAACGCCTCCCCCCCATAGACGGAGGCGGCGTGATCGACGCCGCGGGCGAGCGCCCGATAGAACGGAGTCGGTTGCCTGACCAGACGAGGGATCGCCTCGCAGTAGGCGGCAGGATCCCCGAAGGCCAGGTGCAGTCCGTCGGTCTCCCGCTGCGAGATCAGCCCCCGCTCGAGCGCCTCGGTGGCCCAGGCGAGGGCGACGCCGGTGCTCATCACATCGAGCCCCTGGTTTTCCACCTCCTCCATCAATTGGAGGATTCCTGTTGACGACGAGATGCCCAGCAGGCTTCCCACCGCGAAGATCGGCTCGTAGTCGTAGCCGATCATCGAAGTCTTGTAGAAGTACGGCTCCTTGGGGTGCGGAAGTCGCAGCGCAGCGAGGTGGATGCAAGCCACCGGGCAGTGCGTGCAGGCGACGCGGCGCCCGAGCAGGGTCTGCGCGAGCGTTTCCCCGGAGATCTCCGTGGCGCCCTCGAAGCGGGCCTGCTGCAGGTTGCGTGTGGGCAGCGCCCCGAGCTCGTTTAGAGGCAGGACGTTCATCGGTGTCCCCAGGTTGTGGTACTTGCGCATCAGTTCCGAGTCGACCGCGGCGTGGAAGAGGCCGTCGTAGACCTTGCGGTAGGCCTTCGCATCAGCGACCGGAAGGGTTCGATTCCCGGCGACAACGAGGGCCTTCAGGTTCTTGCTACCGAAGATTGCACCCAGGCCGAGCCGCCCGAAGTGCCGGTAGGTGTCCGCGATGACGCAGGCGTAGGTGACCTTTTTCTCTCCGGCAGGGCCGATGCGCAGGATGGAGCGGTGCCCCTCCCCGGTCTCGCGTTCGCGGAGCACCGTCCCGACGGTGAAGCTGGTGCTCATCCCCCACAGGGCGGTGGCGTCGCGGAAGCGGACCTGTCTGTCCTCGATGACCAAGTAGACCGGCCGGTGGCTCTGGCCGCGGATGACGATGGCCCCATAGCCCGCCATGCGGATGGAGACGGCGCTTCGCCCGCCGGCGTGGCTCTCGCCGAGGTTGCCGGTGTGCGGTGACTTGAACATCGCCACGGTCTTCGAGGCGAGCGGGAAGAGCCCCACCAGCGGGCCGACTGCGAGGATCACCGGATTGTCCGGACCGAACGGATCGGCTCCCTGCGGACAGGTCTCTCGCAGGAGCTGAACCCCCACCCCGGCGCCGCCAAGCCCCTGTTCGAGAAGCTCGGGGCGCTCGTCGATCTGGAAGCTCCGGTGCGTGAGGTCGATCGTCAGGACACGGCAGAGCGGATCATGGGGCAACATCGGCTTCCTCCTCGATCTCCTCGAGCGCGATGACGTCGTAGGGGCAGTACCGGGCGCAGATCCCGCAGTAGACACAGACGAGCGGCTTGTTCTGGTCCGGATCCCAGAAGACGGCGCCGAACGGGCAGGCTTCGACGCAGTTGCCGCAGCCCAGGCACCGATCCGCGTGGAAGGTCACCCCGCCGCCCTCGCGCGCGGTGAGCGCCTCCACCGGGCAGACGCGAGCGCAGGGCGGGTCGGCGCAGGCGCGGCAGACCGTGACCACGAAAC
Organism: uncultured Thermotogae bacterium; assembly: GCA_964495585.1. Classification (GTDB taxonomy): domain Bacteria; phylum Bipolaricaulota; class Bipolaricaulia; order UBA7950; family UBA9294; genus CAZBWD01. The sequence goes on along the minus strand of CAZBWD010000142.1, from coordinate 1,266 downwards.
CCCGTCGGATCCCGCCGATCGATCGTACGCCGATCCGCGCCGTGGCGAACCCTCCGGTTCCCAGTCGGCGCGTGCAGGCGAACATGCAGCACTGGCATCCGACGCAGCGCTCCGCGTCGATCACGGACAGGCGTTTGGCCATGACTTCCCCTTCCGGTAACGGTATCGGTCCCTCGCAGACAGGGTACTCCCCGTACAGCCGGGGCTCAACTCGAGACCGGCCCGAGATCAGGGTAAGTCTTCTGTTTGGCGATGCCGCTCGCCGGTGTCCTGTTGACCCGGTGCTCACGCTCCAGCGGTTCCACGGGCCGGGTAGACTCGGCGAACCCTAGCCTTTCCCAGGGTTTCCCGCCTGTCGATCGACCTCAAAGGCGACGAGATTCTGGAGGATCCACTCCAGGTCTTTCTCGAACCGGTCGACCTGCGCCGGGGAGAATCCCCGGTAGAAGACGTCTGTCATCTCCTGCGAAACGCGGACGTACCGCTTCTCCCACGCCCGGTCCTTTGCCGTACGTTGGATCAGGACCTGGCGCCGGTCTTCGCGGGAAGGGATGCGTCGTAGATGCCCCGTTTGCTCCAGCCGGTCGAGCATGCTCGTCAGCGTCGATTTCTGAAGCGAGGTTCTCTTGGCGAGCTCGCCGATCGGGATGCCGTCATTCTGCCACAACGCGAACAGGATCCGCCCTTGGGCGGGGTTGATCTTGATCCCATGTGCCTTGAGCATCCCTGCGAAGATCCGCCCTGCAATCTGATGGATCCGTGCGATCAGGGACCCGCCCTGGCGCTGAGCGCTCACACCGTCCCCGGTTCAAAGGTGAACGGCGCTCCCTCGTGCCAACCGATCGCAACGTGCGGCCGCAGGGTGAGGACACAGTAGTCGGAATCGTCTCGCCCTCCGGGATAGTACCGCTCCCAGCCCTCGTTCCAGAGGGCGTTCTTGATCTCTGGGTCCTCGACGATCTCCATGTCGCCGCACAGCATCAGGCCGTGGATGTGCTGGGGGTCGCAGTAGTAGACCGCGACCTTGGGGTTCGCGGTGAGCTCGCGCACCTTCACCGAGGAGGTGTTGGTGGAGAAGTAGACGCGAAGATCGTCTTTGTGCGCGGCGAACAGGCCAGCCTGATTCGGGAAGGACGCCTTGTTCCGCAGGTTGAACAGGGCCCGTGTGTGGGGGTAGCCGTCCGTGCCGATGGTTATCAGGAGGGCACAGTCCGCCCTCTCCATCAGTTCGATACTCGCCGTCTTCAGTTCCGCCGTGTCCATGGG
>CAZBWD010000141.1:0-4996 GCA_964495585.1 uncultured Thermotogae bacterium | reverse complement strand
TGTCGCCGCCGTGGATCTTCGCCTTGTCCCGGACGTCCTTCGGCAAGACCATCTGGCCCCGGTCATCCACGGTGATCAGGGCCTCGACCTTGCAGCCTTGGCAGCCGCCCTGTCTTGCGCGCGTGTCCTTGGGCATCGGTGTCTCCTTGATCGTCAGAGGTTTTTGATAAATCAGTAGGAACAGAATACTCGGTCGCAGTGGTCTTGTCAAGTGGCTGCTGGGGATCAGTGGGGAGGTTGCGGTTCTTCGTGAGGAGGGTTGTCCTGCGGCTTGCGCGCGCTCCGTGGGGCCCGCCCGAGGCGCAAGGCCGCGCGGAGCGAGGGACAGCGAGCCTGCCACCTGGCCTGCGACGCTACCACATCATTGCGAAAGGATAACAATCGTGCTATTCTTCCGCCATGAAGTGGCGAGCGTTCCTCGAACGGTTTAGCGGTTGCACGGTGATCGAGCCGGCCATGGTGTACGCGGGGGAGGCCCACCCCGCTGTGCTGCAAGCCCAACTGAGCCGGTGGGTCAGAGAGAGGCGGCTCGTCAAGTTGGCTCGCGGGAGGTACGCGCTTGCGCCTCCGTACAGGCGGGTGGATCTTCCGCTCGAGCATGTGGCGAATCGCCTTGTGTATCCGTCGTACGTCAGCCTGGAGCGTGCGCTCTCCTGGTACGGGCTGATCCCCGAGGCGGTCGCCGTGGTGACGTCTGTGACGACGGCGCGCCCGCGTGTGCTCGAAAACGCGCTGGGGACGTTTCGCTATCGCCACATTCGGCGAGGGTTGTTTTGGGGATTTGTCTCGGAAAGGCTGCAGGGGCAGGAATGCCTCATCGCCCACCCGGAGAAGGCGGTGCTCGACCTCCTCTACTTCCGGCCGGGCGTGCCGGGCACCGAAGAGGTCCGGGAGATGCGATTCCAGAATCTGGATCGCCTCGATGAGGCGCGATTGTCGGCGTTTGCCCATCGAGCCGGTGTGAAGAAGCTCATCGCGGGGGCGGAGCGCCTCCTGCGGCATAGAGACGCCTTTCTCAGGGAGTACGGTCTGCCATGAAGGATCGCGCACTGCAGCTCGCCGGTGAGGCTCCACAAGGTCAACGGAAGAATGTCCTGCGCGAGTACGTTCAGGCGCACATCCTCTACTCCCTGCAATCGGTGAGGGCGTTCGAGCGGATTGCCTTCGTCGGGGGAACGGCGCTGCGGTTCCTGTACGGGTTGGCCCGGTATTCCGAGGATCTCGACTTCTCCCTGGAAAACGTGAAGGGGTACAGCTTCGGCCGCCTGCTCGATCGGACGGCCTCCGATCTTCGAAATGCGGGATTCGACGTGACGGTCCACCCGCACGAGGGCGATTCGGTCCACTCCGCCTTTGTCAGGGTGCCCGGACTCCTGTATGAAGCCGGTCTGTCGCCGCATCGGACGGAGAAGCTGTCCGTGAAGGTCGAGATCGACACGAACCTGCCCGCGGGAGCCACGATGCAAACGACACTGATCAATCGACACTTCCTTGTCGCGCTTCTCCACTACGATATCCCCTCGCTGATGGCGGGGAAGCTGCACGCATTGCTCTCGAGGCCGTACACGAAGGGAAGAGATATCTACGACCTGCTCTGGTATCTCTCCCGTCGGGATGTCGTGAGCCCAAACCTGACGCTCTTGCGCAACGCCCTGGCTCAGACGGGGTGGGATGGTCCAGAAGTGGCGACTGGGAACTGGCGCGAGGTGGTCGCAGAGAAGATCGGCGAATTGGACTTCACAAGGGCTAAGGATGACATCGCGCCTTTCCTCGAACGGTCCGAAGACCGAGCGCTCCTCACTCGCGAGGTCGTTCTCTCCGCGCTGCGACAGGGGCAGTGAGCCCCTTCGAGACCTCGCGGCAACGCGCCGTACGAAGACCGCACAGCCCCAAGCGTGGATGGGAGAGGGCGGGCTATGGCGCAACCTGGATCTCGGTCTCCGGCGGCGCGGGCGTCCAATCCTCCTCTCTGAGCGGAAGGAGCCGGGCGGAGAGGAGGACCATCACGAGGTTGAGCGCGCCCACGGCGATGAGCACGATCCCCACGCCGGCACGATTGACGAAGATCGTGGCGAGGCTCAGGGAAAGCGGCTGGAGGACGCCGCCGAGGAAGCTCGTGATCCCCATGATCCGGCCGCGGTGGGCGCTCGGAAGGACCTGCTGGATGAGGGTGGTCATGTACACGCGTCCGCCCGTCCACCCCAGGCCGAACAGGAGGAAGACGGCGAGCGCCACCGGCGCGGAGAGCCACGCCCCAAGGACGATGAAGCTCACGGCGTAGAGCGCCGCGCCACCGAGCCAGGTGATCACCTTCGGCCAGCGGTTGCCGAACGTCGTCGCGATCAGGCTCCCGCCGAGCAGGCCGCCGAGCATGAGGCTCTGGAGGAACCCGTACCCCTCCGACCCCATGCCGATGGCCCGCGCGACGAGCGGCGCCATGAAGAAGAGCGGGGCGAAGACCACGTTTTGCACGAGATTCAGCAGGATGTAGCGGCGCAGGAGGAGCTCCCGGCGTAGATACCCCGCGGTGAGCCGCAGGTCGGCGAGCGGCCGCCAGCGGGGGAACCGCTCGTGGTGGCGCGTCTTCCACCGCCAGATGAGGAGCGGACTCAGCGCGCCGAGGAAGTAGGTGATCGCGTCAATCAAGAAGATCGGTCCCGGCCCCCAGAGCTTGATGATCACCCCGGCGAGCGCCGCTTCGACCAGGTTGTCGATGCCGCCCCAGGAGTGCATCGCCCCGTTCACCCGCAGGAGGACGTCCTTGTCCACGACGTCGGGAAGGAGCGTGTTGAATGCCAAGCTACTCGGTCTCCCGAACACGGCCTGCGCGATGAGGAACCCCCACAGGTGCCAGATCTGCAGGACGCCGGTCGCCGCGAGGACGAACACGGCCAGGCTGACGAGGCCCGACAGGCACTGGAGGATCATAATCAGCGCCTTGCGGTTGAACCGGTCGACGATCGCACCGGAGACGAGGTTCATCAGGGCCATGGTGAACGTCCACGCCCCGCCGAGTGAACCGACGGAGATCGCTGACCCGGTGAGCGACAGCGCCGTCCAGAAGACAGCGACCTGGGAGAACGTCCCCCCGATATCGACGACCGACTGCCCGACCAGAAATGCGATGAGGCAGCGGCTCACCGCGTCTTCCTTGGGACGGCGAACCCTAGGGAGCCCCTTGCCGAGCGAACAAGGGTATTGTGGGTTGATGAGCGGATCATAACACAAAACCATAGCCTGGAAGGTTCTAGAAGTCAACTCCGGCTTATCAATGGAAGGAGCCGCGGAATTCGCCATCGGGTCTATGAGACAACGAGGACACTTTGATGAGAAACGAGGGTGACTCACATCTTCCGTGCCGCGTCATGGGAGCGGCGTGAAGGAGGTGTGTTGACTTCCCGAGCGATGAACCTCACAATCGCGTCTCGGGTGCGGTGAAGTCGCTCGGCGCGGGGGAGTGTAATGCGGACCCGTGGGTGGATTGCTTGGAGAGGGCAACGGGCATTCAAGGCGTGGCGCGATGCGATGGTGCACACCGACAGTGAAGCCCCCCTGGGGGTGATGTCGCGGCACCCGCTCATGCAACGGATCGATTGGCTGGGACTGGTGTTCACCGTGACCCTCGTCGGAGCGGCCACCGGGCTTTCCTGGGCCACCCGCACGTACCTCTCCCAGCCGGACGTCGTCATCATCTACCTTCTGACCATCATGGTCGTCGCCTTCAGGTTCGGTCGGGGTCTCTCGATGGTGGCGGCAGGCCTCTCCGTGGCGGCCTACGACTTTTTCTTCGTGCCGCCGTTCTTCACGTTCAGCGTGGAACAGGCAAGGTATACCCTCACCTTCGCCATGATGTTCGCCGTGGGGCTGGTGATCAGCAGCCTGACCGCCCGCCTGCGCCAGCAACGGGAGGAAGCGCGGATGCGCGAAGAGGACACAGCGGCTCTCTATTCCCTCACGCGGGAGCTCGACGGGGTTTCCGATGAGGGCGCTGCGGCCGAGGTGATGGCCCGCCATGCGTTGAGGTTGTTTGGAGGGGACACCGCCGTGCTGCTGCGCGACCAGGCCGGTGCGCTCGCCGTGCGGGGACGAAGCCGTCCCGACCTCGAGATCACTGAGGAGGAACTGGCGGTCGCGTCCTGGGCGGGTGACAACGGACGCCGGGCCGGTCACGGCACGGGCGTGATGCCCGAGAGCCGTGTGACGTGCATCCCGCTTACTGCGGGCACGACGGTGCTGGGGGTCCTCCTGTTGCGCCCCCTCCACGTCGAGATGCTCAAGTCGGAGCACCGGGGATTCCTGGAGGCCTTCGTGCGCCAGGCCGCTGGCTCCTTTGAGCGGGCCCGGCTCGCCGAGGAGGCGAGGACCGCGGCGTTGCGCGTGCGGACCGAGGAGATGCGCAGCTCGCTCCTGAGTGCCGTCTCGCACGATCTCCGGACTCCCCTTGCGGTGATCACCGGCGCGGGAACCGCGCTTCGTGACGACCCCGGCAGGTTGGGACTCGAGCAGCGCGCGGACCTGCTCGATACGATCTGCGGCGAGGCCAACCGGATGGAGCGGCTGCTCTCGAACATCCTCGAGATGGCCCGCCTTGAATCGGGCGGGATCGAGCCCAAACGAGACTGGTTGCCCCTCGAAGAGATTGTCGGACCGGCGTTGGCACGGCTGGATTCCGCCCTTGCGGCGCGCGAGGTGATCATTGATCTCCCGGAGAACCTGCCGCTCCTGTTCGTCGACCCCGTGCTCCTCGAGCAAGTGTTTGTGAACCTGCTTGAAAACGCGGCGAAGTACACCGAGTCGGACAGCCCGATCGAGGTGCGCGCAGGGGTCGCGGGAGCGGATCTTGAGGTCGAGGTGGCGGATCGCGGGTCGGGGCTGCCAGCCGGGGAGGAACAGCGGGTGTTCGAGAAGTACTACCGCGGGCCGGGCGCGCAGGGAGGGGGAGTGGGCCTTGGACTTGCGATCTGCCTGGGCATCGTCCAGGCTCATGGGGGGACGC